>CAYYSW010000034.1:0-13856 GCA_964474395.1 uncultured Halobacteriales archaeon | reverse complement strand
TCCCGTCTCAGCACCATCGGTGTGCGCTTCAGGCTCAGCACCTTCTCCCCGTCCTGGTTGTACGCCCGGAGCTTCGTCGTGATGATGCCGACGTGGTCGCGGGAGTCGGATTCGCGCTTCTCGATGACCTCGCTCTCGGCGAAGATGGTGTCACCGTGGAAGACGGGTGCGTGGTGGCGCACCTCGTCGTAGCCCAGGTTCGCGGTGGCGTTGACCGACACGTCGATGACGCTCATCCCGACGGCGAGCGAGATGACGAACAGGCCGTCGACGAGGCGCTCGCCGAACTCCGTCTCGGCGGCGTACGCCTCGTTGAAGTGCATCGGGTTGACGTTCATCGTCACGTTCGTCAGCCAGACGTTGTCCGTCTCCGTCACCGTCCGCCCGAAGGGGTGTTTGTACACGTCGCCGACCGCGAAGTCCTCGTAGTACCGACCCTGCCACCCCGCCTGCAGACGCCGCTCCGTCGTCGTGTCGTCCTCGGTCATCCTGTCTCGACGTGTGCGAGTGGCGATACTAAGTGTTTCCGTGGCCCGGGGTCGTGACCTTTAGGTCGGCGGCCCGCCCCTCGCCGGTATGGACGAACCCTTCGTCACGACGATTCAGGTGCGCTTTCGCGACATCGACGCGATGGACCACGTCAACAGCGCCGTCTACTTCAGCTACCTCGAACAGGCCCGCGCCGCCTTCTTCCAGGAGGTGGTCGGCGAACGGCTCGACCGGGTGGACACCGTCATCGTCACGCAGGAACTCACCTACCACGCGCCGGTCGAACTCGGCGAGGAGGTGCGCGTCGAACTAACCCTCGGCGACCTCGGGGAGTCCTCGCTCCCGATGGAGTACGAGGTGTACGGCGACGACGAGCTCGCCGCGACCGGCGAGTCCGTGCAGGTCACCTACGACCGGGAGGCCGGCGCCTCCATGCCCATCCCCGAGGGGTGGCGCGAGAGGCTCGCCTCCTACTAGGCGAGACTCGGTAGCCCCGACTCGAAGACGGCGTCCGCTATCCCGTCTTTCAGGATCTCGTCGGTCCCGGCGGCGATGCGTCGCCCGCGCTGGAGGCGATAGAGGTACTCCAGCGGGTGGTCCTGCTGGTAGCCCGTCGCGCCGTGGACCTGCAGGGACTCGCTGACCACCTCCTCGACGGTCCGCGAGGCGACGAGCTTCGCCATGCTCGTCGCCAGTCGGTCCGGGACGCGCCCCTTCGCCTCTGCCTCGAGAGCCGCCCGCCACGTCATGTTGCGCGACACCTCCAGCGAGGTCGCCATGTCCGCTATCTTCCAGCGCATCCCCTGGAACTCGCCGATGGGCTGGCCGAACTGCTCGCGCTCCGCCGCGTAGTCGACGGCCTTCTCGAAGGCACACCGCGCGATGGCGTTCGCGTAGGCGGCGCTGCCACAGCGCTCCCAGTTGAGCGCCTTCAACTGTTCCTTGAACGCCTCCGCCCCCCGGACGAGGACGTTCTCCTCGGGGATTCGGACCTCGTCCATGAAGAAGTGCGTCTGGTCGTGGCCCGCCATGTTCGTGTAGTGCTCGCCGATGTCGACGCCCGGCGCGTCGAAGTCCATGAGCACCGTCCCCAGATTTCCACCGGGGAACCGACACCAGACGACGGCGGCGTCGGCCTCGCGGACGTAGCTGACCCAGATCTTCTCGCCCGAGAGGTAGAGGTCGCCGCCCTCCTCCTCGACGTGGGTGTCCATCGCCCCGGCGTCGCTTCCGGCGCCCGGCTCGGAGATCGCGATGGAGAGCGCCGACTCGCCGGCGGTCACCGGTGGGAGGTAGCGTTCCTTCGCCGCCTCGCTGCCGAACATCTCGACGGCGCGCGGGGCGACCATCGACTGGCCGTAGAGATAGTTCGCGGTATCCGGACAGACCCGGCCGACGGCCTCGATGACCAGCATCGCCTCGAACTCGCCCATCCCGCCGCCGCCCCACTCCTCGTCGATGTTGACGCCGACCAGCCCCTGGTCGGCGAGGGTCCGGGCGTTCCCCCACGGGAGGTCGCCTCCGTGCGAGCAGGCGTCCTCGGCGAACTCCCCTTCGGCGAGGTCCGTGGCGAGTTTGAGAACCATCCGCTGTTCGTCGTCGAGTGCGAACATGGCTCACGATGCCGGGAGAGCGACAAATAGCTTCGCTTCCGCCCTACGAGAGCGACGACAGCACCGCGCCCGCCCGCTCCTGCTCGCGGAGCGCGTCGAGGCGCTCGTACACCGTGTCGGCGTCGTCCTCCTCGCCAGCGCGCGCGAGACACATCTCGAACTTCTCGCGGAGCTCCGCGTCGGAGAGCGGGTCGGCGGGCGTCCCGGGGGGGACCTCCTGCGTTCGCTCGTGACGGTCGCCGTCGCGGGTCTCCAGCGCGACGGTCGTGAAGTAGGGGTTGTACCCGAGGTCGGGGTCGACCTCGAAGGTCACCCGTTCGCGCACCGCCTGCACCGCGGGGTCGCCCACGTTCCGGTCGTCGAAGGCGGCGAGGCCGACCCGGTCGCGCGCGACCGCGCACGCGACGGTGTACTCCATCGAGAACTTCCCCTCTAACCCTGTGTCGGGGTTGGGGTAGTGGAGGGCGTCGGCGGCTCCCTGCGAGGCCGACACCGCTATCGACTCGACGTCCTCGGGGGCGACGTCGTTCTCGGCGACGAGTCGCTCCGTCGCGTAGACGGCGGGGTGGGTGAAGTAACAGCAGGGGTACTTCTTCACCTGAATACCGTCGGAGCGGAGCGCCCACGCCTCCCCGAGGGGGGCCATCTCGCCGACGGCGGGGGCCGCGTTCCCGGAGTAGAGGTCGAGGAACCCCCGCTCGGTACCCATCGCCCCTTCGGCGGCGGTGTGGCCCTCCTCGGCCAGCAGCGCCGCGGTGAGTCCCGACCGCGCCGCGTGGCCGGCGTGCATCGGTTTCGTCATCGTCCCGAAGTTGGACTTCAGCCCGGCGGGCATCGAGGCGGCGGCGTTCAGGGCGTTCCGTGCCTCACCCTCGTCCAGTCCGAGGAGGACCGCGCCCGCCGCCGCCGCGCCGAACGTCCCGAAGGTGGCGGTGGCGTGCCAGCCCCGTTCGTAGTGTGGCGGGAGGAGGGCGTCGGCGAGGTAACACTGCGTCTCGTAGCCCGCGACGTACGCCGCGACGGCCGCCTCGCCCGACAGGTCCCGCGCCTCCGCGAGCGCGAGGATCGGGGCGACGATGGGGACGCTCGGGTGCCACACCCCCCGGGTGACGTCGTCGAAATCGAGGGCGTGGCCGGCGGTGCCGTTGGCGAAGGCGGCGTCGGTCAGCGAGGCGCTCCCGCCGCCGACGAGGCCGGCCGGGCCCTCGCCCCCCGACGCGCGAACCGTCGCCATCGCCACCGCGCCCGCGCCCTCCGCCGCCCCCGCGACGGTGACGCCGACGGTGTCCACGAAGGCGCGCTCGGCGGCGCGCACGAGGTCGTCGGGCAACTCCTCGAAGGTCAGGCCGGCGACGAACGCGGCCAGTTCGCGGTCGGGCGCCCGCGTCGTCGGTCCGTCCGCCCCGGTCCCGTCGGTGTGCTCGCTCATGACAGGGTGGTACGGTGCGGGGGACATAACTCCGCGGGCGAGGAGAGGAGGGAGAGCGGACGCGGGGAACGCTCAGCCGTCGGCGTGGGTGTGCGGGACGAGGCGTGCCCGCGTCACCTCGCGGTTCTCGGACTTGTGGAGGGCCTCGTCGACGTCCACGAGGTCGAACTCGGCGTCGATGAGGTCGCCGTAGGGGTACTCCCCGTGGTGCTCCGAGAGGAACCGGAGGGCCTTGTGGAGGTACCACGGGTTGTACCGGACGGCGGCGGTGACGTCGATGGACTTCCGGGTGAGGAGACCGGGGTCGAACTCGGTCAACTGGCCGGGGTTGACGTTGCCCATCTCGAGGTAGCGCCCGCCGTGGCGCAGGAGGTGGATGCCCTCGGCGAAGGCGTCGGGGACGCCGGCAACCTCGACGCCCACGTCCGCGCCCCGGCCGTCGGTGAGTTCCCGCACCCGGTCGGCGCGTTCCTCGACGGAGCCGTACTCGCGGAAGTCGACCACGTGGTCCGCGCCGAACTCCTTCGCTCGCTCGATACGGCCGTCTACTCCCTCAACGACGATGGTCTCGGCGCCGCGTTCGGTGGCGACGGCGATGGCGTTCAGGCCGAGGCCGCCCGCTCCCTGGACGACGACGGTGTCGTCGTAGCCGACGCCCACCTCGTCGAAGCCGAACAGCACCTGCGAGAGCGCACAGTTCGCCCCCGCGGCGATGTTCGTCGGCAGGTCCTCGGGTACCTTGTAGAAGTACTGGTCGGGGTGGACGTAGTAGTGGGTCGCGAACGTCCCGTGGAAGTGGGGCGGTTCCTCGGGCGATTTCGACCAGTAGCGGTAGGCGTTCTCACAGAGGTGGAACTCGCCCACCAGACAGGCCGGACAGCGCCGGCAGGTGATGTAGTAGACGGGCGCGATGCGGTCGCCCACCTCGACCGGTTCGCCCGCGTAGTCCGTCTCGACGCCCTCGCCGAGTTCCTTCACCCGGCAGAGCGCCTCGTGGCCGAGGACGCCCTCTTTCACCTGTGGGTGATGACCTCCCCAGATGTGGAGTTCCGACCCGCAGACGTTCGCCTGCTCGACCTCCGTGACGACGGCGCCCGGTTCAGCCTCGGGGACGGGGTACTCCTTCAGTTCCAGTCGCTTCGGTTCGGCGAGGTAGGCCAGTCGTCCGGTCTCGCGTTCGGTCATGTGTCGTTCGTTCGCAGGCGACGTGATAAGTGTTTCAGGGTCACGCGGGCGCCCTCGCCGGGTTGCTGTCAGTACGACCGCGGCAGGCCGAGCACCCGCTCGCCGATGTAGTTCAGCGCGAGCTGCTGGGTGATGGGCACAAGCCGGGTGAGCCGTGCCTCCCGGAAGTAGCGGTCGACGTCGTACTCCGTGGCGACGCCGAACCCACCGTGGGTCTGGACGGCGGCGTCGGCCGCCTCGAAGGCCGCCTCCGCCGCGAGGTACTTCGCCATGTTCGCGTGCGCCCCGAGGTCCGCGCTCTCGCCGCTCGCGCTCTGTCTCGCCGCCCCGTAGGTGAGCTGTCGGGCCGCCTGCACCCGGGCGAACGCTGCCGCAAGCGGGTGCTGGATGGCCTGGTTCGCCCCGATGGGGCCGCCGAACACCTCCCGCTCGTTGGCGTAAGACACCCCGCGGTCGATGGCAAGGCGGCCCAGTCCGAGGCACTCCGCGGCGATGACGAGGCGTTCCTCGTTCAGGCCGTCGAGCACCTGGTAGAACCCCTCGCCCTCCTCGCCGATGAGCGCGGACTTGGGGATGCGCAGGTCGTCGAAGTACAACTGGAAGGAGTGGACGAACTCGCTCGCGGACTTCTCGATGGGGTCCATCTCCAGGCCGCCCTGCTCGATTGCCGCCTCGATGTCCACGAGGAACATCGAGATGCCGCGGGTGTGCTTCTCGACCTCGTCCTTCGGCGTGGTCCGCGCGACGAGGACGAGGTAGTCGCTCACGTCCATCCGCGAGGTCCAGATCTTTCCCCCGTTGATGACCCACTCGTCGCCGTCCCGCTCCGCGCGCGTCTCTATCGAGGTGGAGTCGGAGCCGGCGTTGGGTTCCGTGAGGCCGAAGGCCTGGATGGAGGCCTCGCCCTCCGCGACCCGCGGGAGGAGGTCCTCCTTCATCGCCTCGCTGCCGTACTCGACGAGGGGGACGGAGTTGTAGATGCCGCCGTGGACGGCCTGCGCCGCCGCGAACCCGCCGCCGCCCGCCGCTATCTCCTCCATCATCACCACCGTCTCGGGCGTGCCCATCCCCGCGCCGCCGTACTCGGTGGGGATGAGCGCGCCCATCCACCCCTCCTCTGCGAGGACGTCCACGAACTCGTGGGGGTACTCGCCCTCGACCGCCTTCTCCCGCCAGTACTCCCGGCCGAAGGCGTCGCATATCTCCCGGATGGACGTGCGGACGAGGCGCTGGCTCTCGGTGAGGTCGAGACTCCCGTCGAGGAATTCTGCCATATCGCCCTCTGCGAGGGGGCCGGCAAAAGGGTTGTCGTGGTCCCACCAGCCCGTCGCGCGGGACGCTCGGCGGCGCTCGACGCCGTCGAGAACGTCGACCCGTTCCACCCGTCCGGGGGCGTCCGGCGGGGCGAGGGCCCGCGAGGGCTGTTCGCACGACCGCACCCGCGAGCCCACTACGGGACCGCAGCCTCATCGAGGGCTGTTCCGTACCGAGGAACCGGAGAGAAACACGGCGTTCGAACCACCAGTGCCTCGAACCGACCGCTGAACGCCCACGCGGTTTGTACCGTCGTTCCGAACGACGGAACGACTCTCCGACGACGTCTCGACTCCTCCGGGCGGGAATCACTCGATAGCGGCACCGAGACGGATTCTGACGGACGGACACTACGGCGCCACACGAACGTGCGCCGTAGACACAGCACGGAGGCGGCGGAGGACGCCGAACCACTCGCCGTTCAGAATCGGTTCCTGAGGACGGAACGCCCCGCGAGGAACCGACCAGCGGCAGTCATCTCCCGCCCGTCCTCCCCTCTTGACCCCCCACGGGACGTCCCGTAGACGGTGGCCGCCCCCGGCTGGTTCGAGGATACCCTGTAGCACCGTCGTCTCGCGTCGTCGGTCGGTTCGGCGCGGCGGAACGAGCGCCCCGATTCGACCGCCAGTTCCCAGAACCGGTTCTGTCGCGGCGTGGGTGATGTAGGGCACCTCCTGTCCATTACAGTCATATGCGTGTAACGAGTGCGACCCGTCCCGTCGAGCGTTCGTTCTGACAGGAGGGTCCGACGCGCGGACCGGGTCCGACACACAGACTCAAGTGGTGCGGTGTGCGTTCTCGTGACACCCGCGTACGCGGGATCACCATGGACGACGTCCGCTACGACGCCGAAGGGGGCATCGCGACGATAACCATCGACCGGCCCGAGGTGAAGAACGCCTTCCGCCGGGGGACGATACTCGAACTGAACGCCGCGCTGCGCGAGGCGAGCGAGGACGACGGCGTCTACGTCGTCGTCCTGACCGGCGCGGGCGACGGCTTCTGTGCCGGCGCCGACGTCACCGACATGCCCGACTGGTCGGAGGGGACCTACGAGGACTACGCGGGCTACCTCTGGGGGGTCCAGAACGTCGTCCGGCAGTTGCGGGCGATGTCGAAACCCTCCATCGCGGCCGTCGGCGGGCCGGCCGTCGGTGCCGGATGTGACTTCGCGCTGGCCTGCGACCTGCGGGTCGTCGGCCCCGACGCCCTCCTCCGCGAGGGGTTCGTGAAGGTCGGCCTCGTCCCCGGCGACGGCGGCGCGTGGCTCCTCCCGCGGCTCGTCGGCGAGGCGAAGGCCCGCGAGTACCTGCTGACGGGACGGGACATCACCCCCGAGGACTGCGTCGACCTCGGGCTAGCCGTCGAACGGCGGGAGGACCCGCTGGCGGGGGCGACGGCTCTCGCCGAGGAAATCCTCGACCTGCCCGCGCTCGCCGTGCGCCGGACGAACGACCTCGTGGACCCCGAGCGGTCCTTCGAGGCGTACTGCGAACGGGCCATCGACTACCAGTGGGACTGCGTCAACGACGAGGAACACGCGGAGGCCGTCGCCGCCTTCACCGAGCGACGCGCCCCCGAGTTCGACCGCGACTACGCCTGACCGGCACTCGAACCTCCACCCCACTCGTGGCCGCCGCCGGCCCTGGTAAAGACTTACGTGGGCGTGCCCGGAGTCACCGCTATGACGGCAGCAGCGCCGGTGTTCATCGCGGGGGCCTTCGAACACCCCACGCGGGAGGCGCCGGAGAAATCGACGATGCAGTTGCACGCCGAGGTGGCCCGCGGCGCCCTCGACGACGCCGGCCTCTCGAAGGACGACGTGGACGGCTACCTCACGGCTGGGATGCCGTGGTACGAACACGGCCTCACGCCGCTGATCATGACCGACTACCTCGGGCTGGACGTCGCCTTCGCCGACACCACCGACTACGGCGGTTCCTCCTACGTGGGACACGTGGGTCACGCCGCGAGCGCCATCCGCGACGGCAAGTGCGACGTCGCCCTCGTCACCCTCGCGGGTCGCCCCCGTTCGGAGCGCCACACCAGCGGAACGAGTTCCAGCCCGCTGCGGACGATGCAGGACAGTTTCGAGGCGATATACGGCGCCTCGACCCTCTCGAAGTACGCCGTCGCCGCGCGGCGCCACATGCACGAGTACGGGACGACGAGCGAGCAGCTCGCCGAGGTTCGCGTCGCCGCCTCGGAACACGCCCAGTACAACGACCACGCGATGTACCGCGACCCGGTGACGGTCGAGGACGTCGTCTCCTCACGGGTCGTCGCCGACCCCCTCCACCTGCTCGATTGCTGTGTCGTCTCGGACGGCGGCGGGGCGCTCGTCGTCGTGGGCGACGACGTCCGGGACCGACTCGATCGGGAGTGCGTCGAACTCCTCGGCCACGGCGAGGCGGTCAAGCACCTCGACGCGGGCCGGGAGGACCTCACGTACACCGGCGCGGTCGACTCCGGCCCGCGGGCGTTCGCCGAGGCCGGCCTCTCGCCCGAGGACGTCGATTACGCCTCCATCTACGACTCCTTTACCATCACCGTCCTCCAGACCATCGAGGACCTCGGGTTCTGCGCGAAGGGCGAGGGCGGGTCGTTCGTCGAGGGCGGCACCCTGCGGGCGCCCGACGGCGACCTGCCGTTCAACACGGACGGCGGCGGCCTCTGCTCGAACCACCCCGGCAACCGCGGCGGGATGACGAAGGTCATCGAGGCGGTGCGCCAGCTGCGGGGCGAGGCCAACGCGCCCGTGCAGGTCGAGGACTGCGAGGTCGCCCTCGCCCACGGGACCGGCGGCAGCCTCGGGACGCGCCACGGCTCCGTGACGACGCTCCTCGGGAGGGCCGACCGATGACGTGGGAACCCCGTCCGGTCCCGGAGCCGACCCCCGAGACCGAACGGTTCTGGCGGGCCGCGAGCGAGGGGCGACTGCTCCTCTCGGAGTGCCGGGACTGCGGGCTGACCTACCACTACCCGCGGGCGCTCTGTCCCGACTGTTTCAGCGACGACGTCGAGTGGCGGGAGGCGGCGGGCACCGGCGAGGTGTACTCCTACACCGTCATGCGTGGCGTGTCCGGGTGGCCCGAGTCGGCGCTGCCGCTCGTGTACGCCCACGTCGAACTCGACGAGGGACCGCGCGTCATCACGAACATCGTCGACTGCGACCCCGACCGCGTCGAGGTCGGCCTCCCCGTCGCGGTCCGCTTCGAACCGACCGACCGCGAGGACGTCGCCGTCCCCGTGTTCGCCCCGCGCGAGGGCTGACGGCCGGCCGCGACGAGGTCCGGCTCAAGGGATATCAGTGAGCGAACACCTTAAATAGCGGCCGGCCGTGGCCCGAACTGCGGGACTGCGAGAGGGTTCGTCGAACGCGTAGTCTCGGGCCCGGTGGTACCGAACCACGGCCACGGGTCTGTCAGAGGCGCTCGTCTCCCGCCGTCCCGGTGACCCCACGCGGGTCCGGACGGCGGGGTTGATTCGCCCGCCGTCACCCACACCTTGATACCACTCCCCACGCAGGGTGGGGTATGCCGCTCTCCGACGTGCGCGTCGTGGACTGCGGGCAGGCCATCGCCGGCCCGCTCTGTGCGACGTACCTCGCCGACCTCGGCGCCGACGTGGTGAAGATCGAACGCCCCGGCGGCGACGTCTACCGCACCGACCGCCGGGACCTCGACGGGACGCCGTTCAACCCTGCCTTCGAGCAGTACAACCGCAACAAGCGCTCGCTCTGTCTCGACGTCAAGACCGACGCCGGTCGGTCGGCGCTCTACGACCTCGTGGACGTCGCGGACGTGTTCGTCCAGAACTGGCCGCCCGGCGTCGCCGAGCGACTCGGCCTCGACTACGACACCCTCCGTGAGCGCAACCCGGATCTCGTCTACGTCCACGTCACGGGCTACGGCGAGACGGGGCCGCTCGCCACCAACCCGGCGATGGACACCATCGTCCAGCACGTCTCCGGGCTGTCGAGCATGATGGGCTACGAGGGCGACCCGCCCATCCGCTCGCAGTCCTCGCTCGCCGACTACTACGCCGGCTGTCACGCGACCATCAGCGCGCTCGCGGCCCTCCGGCACCGCGACGCCGGCAACGGCGGCCAGAAGGTCGACGTCTCGCTGCTCGAATCGCTCATGCACAACATGGACGGCGCCTTCGCGTACTACAACAACCTCGGGGAGGTACCCGAACGGGCGGGCCGCAACGCCTACTTCAACCCCGATATGCTCTACGGCGCCGCCGAGGCCGCCGACGGCTGGGTGTGCGTCGCCCTCCTGCTGTACTCCGAGTCGATGTGGGACGCCTACTGCGACCTGCTGGACCGCAAGGACCTGCGCGAGGACCCACGCTACCGAACCGACACGGGTCGCCTCGCGGACGCGAAGCGTCTCACGACTATCTTCGAGGAGTGGCTCCGCGAGCGACCCGCCGACGAGGCCGTCGACGCCCTGAACGAGGCGGGCATCCCCGCCTCGCACCACTACACGGTCGACGAGACGGCGGCCCTGGACCACGTCGAGGCCCGCGAGGTGTTCCGGGAGGTCGACCACCCGCGACTGGGCCGGGTGACGCTGACCGACACGCCGCTGTCGCTCTCGGAGACCGAACCCGGCATCCGGCGCCACGCGCCGGTCCTCGGCGAACACAACGCCGAGGTGTTAGAGGAGTTAGGCTACTCGCCGGAGGAGGTGGCGACGCTCGCTGAAGCGGGAGTCCTCGACGCCCGGCCCGACTGGCCGGCCGACGGGGCGATCTGACCGGGCGGCGACCCTCTCGTCGACCCCGACCCGACACGACGGGGGTGTGGCCCGTCGACGCGTCGGTACTGTTTTGTATCGAACCCCGCTCGGTGGGGGTATGCAACCGTTCGAGGGGATAGACGTCCTCGACCTCACCCAGTCCATCGCCGGCCCGATATCGACGCAGTTCCTCGGCACGCTCGGGGCCAACGTCGTGAAGGTCGAACCGCCGGGCGGCGACGCCTTCCGTGGCCTGCTCGACGGGTCGATGTTCGCCTCGGTCAACCTCGGCGGCAAGCGCAGCGTCGCGCTGGACCTGAAGACCGAGGACGGGCAGGCCGCCGCCCGGAGCCTCGCCGAACGCGCCGACGTGGTCGTCGAGAGCTTCCGCCCCGGCGTCGTCGAGCGCTTCGGCCTCGACTACGAGTCGGTCGCGGCGGTCAACGAGGACGTGGTCTACCTCTCGCTGACCGGGTTCGGGCAGGACGGCCCCCGGTCGGACTGGCCCGCCTACGACCCCGTCATCCAGGCCATGAGCGGCCTGATGTCGACCATCGGCTACCAGGACCGCCCGCCGGTGCGCATCGGCGCGAGCGTCATCGACTACGGCACCGGGACGACGGCCGCCTTCCTGCTCGCCTCAGCGCTCATCGAACGCGAGCGGACGGGTGAGGGGACGGTACTCGACGTCAACCTCTTCGAGGTGGCCGTCTCGTGGATGGGCTACTGGATCGCCCACTACACGGGCACGGGCGAGGTGCCCGAACGCTCCGGGCAGGGCTTCGCCGGCCTCGCGCCCAACGAGGTGTTCCACGCCGCGAACGACGAGCCGTTCTACCTCAGCGTCGTCAACGACCGCCTCTACGAGCGGCTCTGTCACGGCCTCGACCGCGAGGACCTCCTGACCGACGAGCGCTTCTCGACGAACCCCGCCCGCTGGGAGCACCGCAACGCCCTCCGCGCGGAACTCAGCGCCGAGTTCGAGACGTACGACCGCGACGACCTGACGGCCCTGCTCGCGGAGGCGGGCGTCCCGACCGGCCCGCTCCAGACCGTCGACGAACTCGCCGAGGAGGACCCACAGGTCGCCGCCCGCGACCTCCTCACCGACTCGTACAACCTCTGGGCGGACACCGACGTCAAAACCACCGGCGCGCCCTACCGCGCCGACGGCGAGCGCCCCGAACTCGGCGAGCGCCCCCCGACGAAGGGCGAACACACCCGCGAGGTGCTCGCGGAACTGGGCTACGCCGACGAGGAGATAGAGCGACTGGTCGCGGAGGACGTCGCCCACGAGACTGCCCACGACCCGCGGTAGGTCGGCACGCCCTGCGGGTGGGTTTATGGTCCCCGAGGCGGAGACGCCAGTATGCCTGCGAAGCACGCCGGTGTCGGCGGAGGGGCCGCGTAGATGCCCGCCCGGTCACTGGCGGAACTGGAGTCGATGGTCGGCGAGTCCGTCCGGACCACCGAGGGCTTCCTCGTCGAGGCGGGGAAAGTCGAGGAGTTCGCGCGCTCGGTCGCCGAGGAGGACCCCCTGTTCCGCGAGGAATCGGTCGCCGAAGCGCGCGGGTACGACGCCGTTCCGGCCCCGCTGACGTTCGTCCGGACCGTCCTCTTCCCGCGCTACCGTCCCGAGGGAGTCGACGACTACCGGGGGTTCGACCTCGGGTTCGACCCCGAGTACACCCTCCACGGCGAGCACGGCTTCGAGTTCGACCGGCCCCTACTGGTCGGCGACGAACTCTCGGGGCTGACGACGCTCATCGACGTCTACGAACGCGAGGGCCGCCGGGGCGGGACGATGACGTTCGCCGAGTGGGAGACGGAGTACACCGACGCGGACGGCGAACGGGTCCTCGTCGAACACGGGACGATGATAGAGACCGCCGGCGCCGTCGCGGAGGGCGACGATGCGTGAGGGGAACGACGAGGACCGGAACGGGGACGGCAGACCGCTCCACGCGGGCGACGTCGCCGTCGGCGACACCGGTCCCGAACTCGTCGTCTCGGACCTCGAACGCCGGGACTTCGTTCGCTACGCCGGCGCCAGCGGGGACTTCAACCCCATCCACTACGACGAACCGTACGCGACCGAGGCGGGCAACCCGAGCGTCTTCGGACAGGGGATGCTCACCGCCGGGTTCGCGGCGACGCAGGTGACCGACTGGTTCGGCCTCGACCGCGTCCGGGCGTTCGAGACCCGCTTCCGGTCGCGGGTCTTCCCCGGCGACACCGTCCGGGCGACGGGCGAAGTGGTCGGCATCGAGACCACCGGCGAGGGGACGGACGTCGTCGAGGTGGACGTCGCCGTGCGCCGCGAGGACGGCGAGGCGGTCGTCACGGGGTCGGCGACGGTCCGCCTCCCGCCCCGCCAGGAGGAGACCGCAGAGCGGTAGGGTCGCTCCCGGCCGGGTCGCCGTGACCGACAGCGGTTTCTCCCTGGGAGCGAGGGTCTCTCCCATGACCACCGGAAAGATAGACGACCTCGACAAACTCGACCGCCTCATCCTGAAGGTGCTGGCGACGGACCCGAGGGCGCCGTACTCGGAGATCGCCGACCGATTGGCGGAGGAGGGGTACGACATGTCGAGCGAGGGCGTGCGCTACCGCGTCTCGAAGCTCCTCGAACAGACGTCCATCTTCTTCCTGCTGGCGCCGAGCGAGCACAACTGGGAGATCGTCCGGCTGGCCATCTCCGTCAGCGACGACCCCGACGCGAAGTCCGAGGCCCTCGACGCCGTCTCCGAGATGCCCTTCTGGCTCGTCTGTCGCGGCGTCGGCTCCTACGACATCTACGCGGTGGCGACGGCCGCCTCGAACGCCGAGGTAGACCGCCTCGTCCGCGAGGTCGAGGAGCTGCCCGCCGTCTCGGAGGTCGAGTACTCCATCGAGACGGAACGCCACACCGACATCGACACCTACCTCTCGCCCGAACAGCTCTCCTGAGCGGTTTCCATTGTCAGTTCACGACGCCATGTCAGTTTCCACAACTTCATAACTCCCCGGTCGTTTCTTCCGGTATGCTCGATTACGTGGGGTTGGAGGGCGACCTCGACTCCGAGGAGCGGATGATTC
>CAYYSW010000033.1:6624-13884 GCA_964474395.1 uncultured Halobacteriales archaeon | reverse complement strand
CAAGAACGTCGTGATACTGGGCGCCGTCGTCGACCTCCTCCGGCAGGGAGTCGACCAGCACGAGTAGGGCCTCCCCGTCGAGCGGTCGTCGGAATGTGGCTACCGAGACCCTACCCGAGGACCTCCCGCGGGTTCTCGTAGACGACCTGCCGGATGGTCTCGACGTCGAGTCCCAGCCGGTACAGGTCGAACATCGTCCGTTTGAACGAGAAGACGTCGCCCCTGAGGATGCCGGCGCTGTCCGTCTCGAGGAGCACGCGGTCCGGCCCGTACTCCTCGACGACCGCGACGACGTCCCGTGGGGTCGTCCCGAGCAACCACGGGTAGCTGATGGTGAAACTCAGGTAGCAGTCCGTGTTCTCCATGACGTACGGCGCGATGCGTCCGTCCGCGTGCGAGAGGACCAGTCGGTCGTCGGCGAGGCCCGCCTCGTCTTTCAGTTCGACGTCGAGTTCCGTCGCCGCGAGCTTGACGTCCTCACCGTCGAGGACGGGGTCCTGCTGGAGGCTCATATCGAGTTCGTAGCCGGGAATCGGCCCCCGCTGGCGGTACGGCACCTCGACGCGCTCGACGTTCGCGATGTCCGGCGGCGTGTGCGCCACCGCGGGGAGGTCGTGGTCCGCAGCGATCTCCATCTGCCGGCGCATCACCGTCTCCTGGTCGTCGAGGCTCCACCGCTCGGCGTGCTGTGCGGGGATGACGCCTATCTCGCCGACCGCGGCCACCTCCTCCAGCGCGCAGTACTCGGGCATGACCGCGAGGAGGTCCTCGTAGTCAGCGACGCGCTTACCCGCGTGGATGCCGACGCCGAGCTTTGCGTCGAAGCCGTGTGACTCCCGTATCTGGCCGAGGCGGTTGAGCGCGTCGTCCCAGAGATAGCGGACGTCCGCCGGCGCCGCGGGGCAGTAGGGCGTCCAGTAGTAGGCCGCCGCCATCATCACCATCCCCTGACAGCCGCTCAGGGTGAACTGCTCGCGTTCGTTCCACGAGAGGGTGTGAGCGTGGTTGTGGACGTCGATCCAGGGGACGTTCGCCAGCTCCGGCGGGATACTGTCCCGGTCGGCCTCGTCCACGGCGGCAGCGTCGATGGGTCGCTCCGTCGGGTACTCCCGTGTCATGCTGTGAGGGTTGGTCGCGGGACGCCATATACTGCCGTGGTCGCGCGCGGTCCCGCTCGGGATACCGTCGTTCGCGGAACGTCCACACACCACCCGAGGTTATGTGGTCCGGCCCCGTACCGGAGGACCATGCGACTCGGACAGTTCAGCACTGCGGACACCGAAGGGCGGTGGTGTGGCGCGCTCGTGGACGGGGAGTCGGTCGTCGACCTGCCGACGGCGGGCGGCGCGGCCGGAATCGACATCCCCGATTCGCTGGGGACGTTCCTCGGCGAGTGGAACTGGGAACGGAAGGCGCAACTCGCCGTCGAGTACGCGAGGGACACCGGCGAGGGACGGCACGCGCTCGACTCCCTGCAGCGCCACGAACCGGTCTCGGACCCGCGGAAGGTGGTCTGCGTCGGGTTGAACTACGCCGACCACGCCGAGGAGGGCGACAACCCCATCCCGGACGAACCGGTGCTCTTCTCGAAGTTCCCCACGTCCGTCGTCGGCCCCGGCGACGAGGTGGTCTGGGACCCCGACTACACCACGCAGGTCGACTACGAGGCCGAATTGGTCGCCGTCGTCGGCCGCGAGGCGCGGGACGTCCCCGTCGAGGAAGCGATGGACCACGTCGCGGGCGTCACCGTCGGCAACGACGTCTCGGCGCGCGACCTCCAGCACGGCGACGGCCAGTGGGTCCGCGGGAAGAGCCTCGACACGTTCGCCCCGACCGGCCCGGACCTCGTGACGCTGGACGACGTCGACGACCCCCACGACTGCCACATCTGGACGGAGGTCAACGGCGAACGGGTGCAGGACTCCTCGACGTCGAACCTCGTCTTCCCCATCGACGAACTGGTCGCGTTCTGCTCGCGGGCGTTCACCCTCGAACCGGGCGACCTGCTCTTCACCGGCACCCCGCCGGGGGTCGGCGTCTACCGCGACCCGCAGGTGTTGCTCGGCGACGGCGACACCGTGACCGTCGGTATCGAGGGCGTCGGCGAACTGACCAACACGTGCAGACACCGGTAGTCGCCCGCCGGTCCGACTCACTCGGGGAGCCCGGCGACGAACTCGCGGAGTTCCCGGTTGAACCGCTCCGGGGACGCCCAGAAGGGCGCGTGGCCGTCGTCGTACTCCGAGAGCGTGGACTCGGGGAGCCGTCGGTGGGCCGCGCGAGACGCCTCGACGGAGACGACGCCGTCGCGGACGCCGTGGGTGAGCAGGACCGGCACCGGGAGGTCCCCGAGCGACTCGACGTGTGAGACGACCCGGTCGCGCATCCCGTCGCGGACGTACGGAGGAACGACGGCGTTCGTCCCGAGCAGGAGGTAGCGCTCCTCGGGCGACAGGTCGGCCGCGAAACAGAGGTCGACGAGGCGTTCGAGCGCCGCCACGCTCGTCCCGGCATCCGTCGAGACGAGCTCCGGGAACAGGTCGAGATACCCCTCCCCGAGCCACCCGTTCGTCCGCTCGGTCCCGATGCCCGCGACGAGGCCGACGAGGTTCGCACCGGCGACCCGGTCGGCCCCGTGGGTCGCGAGGTAGTCGAGCGCGACGAGCGACCCGTAGGACCACCCGACGAGGACGAACGGGTCGAGGTCGAAGCGGTCGGCGACCGCCCGGACGTCATCGGCCCACGCCGCGCCGTCGTCGTACCCCTCGCGGGGCTTCTCCGAGTCGCCGTGACCGCGCAGGTCCATCGCGACGAGGTGGAACTCGTCGGCCAGGGGGGAGCGCAGCTGCTCGCGCCACGCGAGGTGGCTCTGGGAGTAACCGTGAACGAGGAGTACCGACGGCGCGTCCGCCGGGCCCGCTTCCACGACGAACAGGTCCGGTGCGTCCGGGCGCGCGAGCGTGTGTGAACGCATGGTCCGAGATACGGGCCGAGGACCGTCAGTGTTCGCCCGCCGTCGCCGTGGTTTGCTGCGACGGGCGGACCGGCGACCTACTCCTCGAGGCCGAACGCCGCCACCGGGTTCTCGTAGACGACCTGCCGGATGTCGGCCTCGTCGATACCGAGCCGGTACAGTTCGAGCATCGTCCGCTTGACCGAGAACACGTCCGTCCGGAGGACGTTCGCGCAGTCGGTGTCGAGCATGATCCGCTCGGGGCCGTACTCGCGGATGGCGTCGGCGACGTCGGCCGCCGTCACCCCCGTCAGCCACGGGTAGCCGACCGTGAAACTCGCCCGGCAGTCCGTCTCCTCCATGAGGTACTCGACGTTGTTCGGGTCGGCGTGTGAGGCGACGATACGCTCCTCGGGCAGGCCGGCCTCGGCGGCGAGTTCGACGTCGAGTCGGACCGCCTCGAGGGCCGGGTTCTCGCCGGTGATGACCGGTTCGGTCGTGAGCGAGGTGTTCTTCTCGTAGCCGGGGACGCCGACGCCGGACCGGTACTCCGGGCCGGTGTCGGTCCCCGGGTTCGGCGTGTGGAGGAGCACCGGCAGGTCGTGGTCGGCCGCGAGTCCCATCTGAGCCCCGACGACGGCCCGCTGCTCGTCGAGCGACCACGACTCGGCGTGTCCCGCGGGCGTCACGCCCGTCTCCCCGAGAGCGACGACCGCGTCCAGTTCGCAGTACCCGGCCATCGCGTCGAGGAGTGCCTCGGGGTCCTCGACGCGGACGCCGGTGTGGACGCCGAGTGCGAGGTTCGTCCCGAAGAAGTGCTCGCGTTCTATCGCCCGCCGCCGGTTGACGACGTCGTCCCACAGGAAGCGGACGTCCTCGGCGGCGACCGGCTTGTACGGCGTCCAGTGGTAGCCCGAGGCGACCATGACCATCTCGCGACACCCCGAGAGCGCGTACCGCTCGCGGTCCGCCCACGAGAGGGTGTGCGCGTGGTTGTGGCAGTCGACCCACGGCAGGTTGAGCAGCGAGGCCGGCGGGTCGAAGGTGTCGCCCTCGTCGTCGAGGTAGGCGTCGTCGGTCGGCCGTCGGGTCGGGATGTCGAGGGACATGACGGTACGTCCGCCCGCGCGCGTCTTGAACGTTGGTCCCCGGCGGTCGTGTCACTCGGAGACGGGTTTCGAGGCGTCGACCGGTCAGAGCACGGAAAGTATTATCCCCTCGTGTCCGTAAGCGTACGATGGTATAACCCATGCCAACAATCGACGGTATCCACCACGTGACGGCGTTCTGTGACGACCCACAGGAGAACTACGACTTCTTCACGGACGTACTCGGGATGCGCTTCGTCAAGCGGACGGTCCGCTTCGACGTGCCCGAGAAGATCTACCACCTCTACTACGGCGACGAGACGGGCACGCCGGGGACCATCGTCACGTACTTCCCGATGACCAACATGCCGATGGAGGAGGGCATGGTCGGAAAGGGGATGATGAGCGCGGTCGGGTTGACCATCCCGGAGGGGTCGGTCGAGTTCTGGCAGGGCCGCTTCGAGGACCACGGCGTCGAGTACGACACGGAAGAACGGTTCGGGGAGACGGCCATCGCCTTTACCGACCCCGACGGCCTGCCGTTCGAACTGGTCACCGGCGAGTCCGACATCGAGCCGTGGAGCGACAGCGACGTCCCCGACGAACACGGCATCCGGGGGATGTACAACGTCACGCTCCACTCGTCGGACCCCGCCGGCACGATGGACGTCCTCGAGGTGATGGGCTGGGAGCGCGTCGGCGAGGCGACGCACCCGCAAGCCGGCGACCGCATCCGCTACCGGGCACCGGAGGGAGCGCCCGCCGGTCGGCTGGTCGACGTCCTCATCCGACCCAACGCGCCCACCGGCGTGATGGGTATCGGCACGTACCTGCACGTCGCCTTCGGCGTGGAGAATCAGTGGGAACAGGACGAGGTGAGCGACCAGCTCCGTGAGAACGGCTACATCACCACCTCGCGGAAGGACCGCGATTACTTCCACTCGCGGTACATCACCGAACCCGGCGGAGCGGTCTTCGAGTACGCGACGAAGGGCCCCGGCTTCGCTATCGACCAGGACCCCGAGGAGTACGGCGAGGAGCTGAAGGTGCCCGCGTGGCTCGACGTCGACATCGAACGGATCGAGGAGATGCTGCCCACCCTCGAGACGAGGCGATAACCCGACCCCGGGGGGTCGGCTACTCCGGACAGAACAGCTGGACGGGGCCCGTCGAGTGGGTGATGTTCAGTTCGAGTTCGTTGACGGCGCTCAACAGCAGCCCCGGGAGGTCGCCGGTCAGTCGGTCCTCGTCCATTCGGTGTTTCGGACCGGTGATGCTGCACGCGCCGACGACGGTGCCGTCGGGGACGAGGGGTACCGAGACGGCCACCAGTCCGTCGGTGCTCTCCTCCCGGTTGAGCGCGTAGCCGCGCTCCCGGACGGCGTCCAGTTCGTCCAGTAGCTCCCCCTCGTCGGTGATGGTGTGTTCGGTCGCCCGCGGGAGGCCCGCCCGCTCGATGACACCCTCCACCTCCGCCGGGGAGAACCGCGAGAGGATGGCCTTCCCGGCGGCCGTCTGGTGCATGTGGAGGCGCCGGCCGAGGCGGGCCCGCGTGAACACCCCTCGACTCCCGTTCTCCCGGAACAGCGTGACGACGCGGTCCTTCTCGGGGATACCACACAGGGCGACCTCACCGGTCATCTCAGCCAGCTCCCGCACCTGGGGTTTGATGAGCTCCGACCCGACGTACTTCGAGCGGATGTGCCCGCCGTAATCGAGAAATCGGAACCCGAGGGTGTACTCGTCGCCGCGTTTCACGACGAAGTCGTGGTCCATCAGCGTCGTCAGGTGCTTGTAGACCGCTCCCTTCGAGTACCCCGTTCGGTCGACGACGTCGGTCACCTTGCCGCCGTTCATCGACTTCAGCGATTCGAGAACCGCGAAGGACGTCTCGAGGGCCTTCACCCCGTTCGTCGTCCCCGTCCCGTTTCCGTCGTCGCGTTTCGCCATGAACCGCGGTACGGCTCCCGATGCAATGTAGTTTACCATGAGTGGAATCAATCGTCGATTTGGTTTCGATGGGGAAACCGAAGTACGCCCGGTCGGTCGACCGGAGGAACACTGCGGCGATAGGGGAACGCCGAGATGCGCGATTCGGCGGGCCAGAGACCGATGGTTGCTCGCACGGACCCGTCCCGACGGACGAATCCGAACGGAGGTGGTTTCTACTGGCTACTCATCGACGTACCCCCCGACCGGTCGAAAGCGGCACCGAACGCGGGTAGAAGTTTCCTAATATGCACTAATGCTGGCTCAGCAGACTGTTTTTGAAACGTATTCGGAAACAAGTGTACTTCCATCGTTTCACCGATGGTCTAGCACGGTCGCCGAGCGGCGTCGGGTTACTGTCCATCGGACGGTCGGGAGCTAGTAGTGGCCGTCCGGATGGAGTAGCATCGGGCCGCCAGACGACCCTATACATAACAGAAGTGACCTTGTCATCGTCGACCACATCAAAAGACTGTTCCATTATGTAGAAAGTGCCGGAATACGCATGGTCGATAGTGGAGGACCCCCCCGTGAGACCCGAAACCGGCGTACTGGTGTCACCGATTCCCGACGACCGGGGCGCGTCGTCCCGGTTACTGGGGGACGGGCTGGATGAGGTATCCGGGACGACACCGTTCCGAACGGGTCGACGACCGTGAACTGGCCGCCGGAGTCCACCATCGGTAACAACGCTACTGCCGTTATCCCGGTCGAGCGAGGAACCGCCAGTCGGGCTATATCTCGGTGACGCGGGCGTAGTCGTCGTCGAGCGCCTGCGCGTCCTCGGGGAGGAGGGCGACGACGAGGAACTGCGCGAACTCGCCCATGTAGTCGACCAGAGCGGCGATGCGCTCGGAGTCGATGGCCTCCAGCGAGTCGAGCAGGACGAACGGCACCGTCTCGTGGAGGTCGTGGACGAGATACCCAGCGAGTGCGAACACCAGCCCCGTCACCTCCCGTTCGGACTCCGAGAGGTGGTCGACGGTGTCCTCGTAGGTCGCGCCGGAGGCCGTCGAGCGGACGACGTGGAGTTCGAACACCGTCTTCTGGACCTTCCGACGGCCCTCGCGGACGCGGCGTTCGACGCGCTCGATCCAGACGCGTTCGAGGTTCGCGTAGTCGAGGATGTCGAGAACCGAATCCATGTGCTCGTTGAACTCCTCGACGGCGTCGGCCTCGATCTGGTCGATCCGCGTCCGCAGGTCGGTGAGCTCTCCGGTCAGGTCCTCG
>CAYYSW010000033.1:0-6614 GCA_964474395.1 uncultured Halobacteriales archaeon | reverse complement strand
CGCGGTCGCTCCGGTGGCGGTCCTCCTCGGCGAGGCGGTCCGCGACGCTCGCGATGCGGTCGGTCACGTCGTCGAGGTCCGACTCCAGCCGGCCGAGTTCGAACTCCAGCTGGTTGGCCTCCTTGTGCAGGTCGAGGACCTCGCTGAAGTCCTCGGACTCCAGGGACTCGACCTCCGCCTCCAGGTCCTCGATGGCCTCGCTCAACTGGTCGCGTTCCGCCCGGAGGTCCTCGACCGTCCCCTGGCGGTCCTCCAGTTCGTCGGTGACGTTCCCGAGTTTGCGCTCGACGCGCTCGCGGCGCTGTTGTTGCCGTTCGCGTTCGCGCTGCTCCGAGCGCAGGTCCTCGAGATCGTCGTCGATGGACCGGACCGTGTCGAGTTTGTCCGTGCGGACCGACCGGAGCTGGTCGAGGGTGGCCTCGATGCGGTCTTCCTCGACCTCCGAGCCACAGGTCCAGCAGGTGACGGTGTCGTCGGCGACCAGCTGGTCGGTGACGGAGCCGCTCGCCTCTCCGGAGTCGAGGACGTCGCCGAGCGCGCCGTCGCCCTCCAGCATCTCCTCGTTGAACGCGATGACGTCCTGAAGGTCGCTGACCTCGCGTTCGAGGGCCTGCTTTCGCTCGCGCAGGCGGCTGATCTCGGCGTCGAGTTCCTGAACGTCGCCCATCGGCGCGTCGGGGAGGGCGTCGCGCTCGGCCTCGAGTTCCCGGCGCTCGGCGGTCAGCGACTCGATGCTCTCCTGCTGGAGGTCGATGTCCGAGCGGACCCGCTCCAGTTCCGAGCGTCGGTCCCGGAGGTCGTCCAGCCGCGATTCGAGCTCCTGTTTCTCGTCGCGGGTCTCCTCGACGTCGGCGTCCTGTGCCTCGATCTCCGCTTCTTTTTCCTCCAGTTCGGCGCGTTTCGCCTCGATGTCGGCTTCGAGCGACTGCCGGCGTTCCTCCAGCCCGGGCAGTTCGTCCTTCAGGTCCTCGAGGTCGGCGAGCTCGTCGTCGAGTCGGTCCTTCTCCTCCTCCAGGCGGCGGATCTCGGCCTCGATGGCGTCCGTATCGACCGGCCGCATGATGAGTTCGTGGAGGTCCGCACCCTGCGCGACGGCCCGCCGTGCCTCGTTGGATTCCAGCAGGAACGCGAAGAGGTCCGCGATAGCGGGGTCCTCGAGGTAGGGATCGCCGGTCGCGGTGACGCCCCCGTTGGTCCGCCTGAGCGTGCGCGTGTACGTCTCCCCGTCGAGGTCGAGTTCGACGTGGCCCTCCTCGGCGTCGCCTTTCAGCGTGACGTCGTCGCTTCCTATCGCGGCCATGATTGCCTGCAGGAACGACGTTCTGTTGGTCGCGTTGCGGCCCGTGAGGACGGTCACGCCGGGCGGGATCTCGACGCTCGATTCGTCGATTCCGCCGATATTGGACACCCGGAAGACGGCCGCCGTCCCGGACGACTGGACTGATGACATACCCACCGGTTCGGTACGGGTACTGTTAAGTATACCTCTTCTTGCCGTCGAGACTCGATTCGATAACAACAGTACCGTTGTTATTCCGAACCGACACCGCGGGAGGGCGGGGCACGTTACGGGAGGGAGAACTCCAGTTCGAACTCGTTTGCGACACCGAGGGCGATGCCCGGGAGTTCCTCCTCGAACCACTCGTCGGTCATCCGGTTTGCCGGGCTCGCGACGCTGAACGCCCCGAGGACGCGGTCGTTCCGGTCGGTGACGGGCACGCCGACGGCCTTCACGCCGTCTATCTGCTCCTCGCGGTTGAACGAGAACCCCCGGTCGGCGATGGTCGCCAGTTCCTCGAACAGGCGCTCGCGGTCGGTGATGGTGTTGTCCGTTTCGGCGGGCAGGCCCCACTGGTCCACGATGTCGTCGACCCGCTGTTCGGGAAGCCGTGAGAGTATCGCCTTGCCGACGGCCGTCCGATGGAGGTAAAAGCGCTTGCCGACCGTCGAGTAGTGCCAGACGGCGTGCTTCCCGGAGAACGTGTGCAGGTACACCCCGCGGCCGTTCTCCTCGACGGCGAAGACCGCCCGGCACTCGGTTTCGTCGGCCAGTTGCTCGGCGTAGGACTTCGCCGTCCGATAGGCCTCTTTCTGGTTCTGCACGTGGTCTCCCAGGTCGAGGAACTTGAGGCCGAGGACGTACGTGTCGCCCTCCTTGACGACGTACTCCTCGGCCGCCAGCGTCGCGAGGTGGCCGTGGACCGTACTCGGCGACCGACCCATCTCCTCGGCCAGTTCCGTCACCCGGGCACCGCCCAGTTCGCGGAGCGTCTCGATGACCGCCAGCGTCGTCCTCGTCGACTGCAGCGTGCGGCTGTGTTCCGGGCTCATGACCCGACGTACCACGTGGAGGGATATAACATTCACCATGGTCGAATTCACGCGTGCGTGTACGTGGTGTACATGTTATCGAGGACGGCCCCGGAGTGGCGGCCGGGGGGAGAACGTTCTCCGATATCGAGACGTCCGTGTATAAGATTCGGCGAGTGCGAATCGCCCGACGGAACGGGGGGCGAAGGCGAACGCACGAACCCTCGTTCGGCCCGGAGCGTTCGGGACAGCACCGTCCGTCGTGGGGTGACGGTACGACGGCGCCCCCAGCGGGCCGGGAGAACGGCGAGTCGCATCGGTTACGACTCACCTCACGGAGCGCTGTCAGGAGCGTCGAGCGTCTCCGAGACGGGCAGCCGCGTCACCGGGCCGCCCGCGAGCGGGCGGGAACGACCGTCAGAGGAGGGAGGCGAATTCGACGATGTCGAATACCGGAACGTCGGGCTCTCACGAGCGACTCTTCGGGGAGATGGTGTCGGAGAGAGGTGTGACGGGGCGTCGATCAGAGACCGAGGAGGTCCCGGACCTGATCGGTCGAGGCGACCGGTCGGTTCAGTTCGTCGGCGATACGGGCCGTCCGTCGGACGAGCTGGGCGTTGCTCTCGACGGGTTCGCCCTTCCGGTAGTAGATGTTGTCCTCCATGCCGACGCGGACGTGTCCGCCCATCGCGATGGCCATCGTGGTCAAGGGCAACTGGTGGCGGCCGAGCGCGAGCACCTGCCAGTCGCTACCCTCGGGGAGGTTGTCGGCGAAGTTGATGACGTTGCGCGGTGCCGCGGGCATGCCGTTCTGCATGCCGAAGATGATGGTACACCAGTAGGGGTCGTCGAGCAGCCCCTCCTCGATGAGGTGGTCCATCTCCGGGATGTGACCCGGGTTGAACAGTTCGAGTTCGGGTTTGACGCCGGCCTCGCGCATCGCCGCGGCGTACTCCTCGTTCTGTTCGCGGGTGTTCGTCGAGGTGCGGGTCTGCCCGAAGTTGATGGGGCCGAGGTCGATGGTCGCCATGTCCGGTCGGGGTTCGGTCTCGAGGACGGGCGCGATGCGCTCCTCGCGCGGCCAGATGCCGCCACCGCCCGTCGTGAAGTTCACGATGATATCGTCGCAGTGGTCGTCGACCGCGTCGCGGATCTCCTGGAACCGGGCGACCTCCTTCGTCTCCTCGCCCTCCTCGTCGCGGGCGTGGATGTGGGCGATGGACGCCCCGGCCTCCTCGCAGGCCGCGAGGTCCCGTGCGATCTCCTCGGGTTGCTCGGGGTGGTTGGGGTTGGACTCCTTGCCCTGGTGGGCGCCGGTCGTCGCGACGCTGATGACGAGGTCCTTCTCGAAGTGGTCGGCGTATCCTTCGTATGGCATAGGGAGGTGATGCCACGACGACGGCAAGTAACTTTCGCTGGCCGGAGCGGTCGGTGAGCGACCGAGGCCGAGTGAGCACGGAACGGGGCGGCTGTCGCCGGAGCGACGATAGAATTAAATAGTGAAGGACGACAGGGAGGGACGTGAGTCGAGATAGCACAGCGATCGTGACCGGCGGTGGTCGCGGCATCGGACAGGCCATCTGCACAGAACTGGCTCGCGAGGGTGCCGACGTCGTCGTGGTGGACGTCGACGAGTCCGGGATGGCGGAGACGGCGACCCTCGTCGAGGAGGAGGGCCGGGAGGCACTCACCGTCGAGACGGACGTCAGCGATTCCGAGAGCGTCCACGAGGCCGTCGAGCGCGCCGAGGCGCACTTCGGGTCCGTCGAGGTCCTCGTCAACAACGCCGGCATCGCCGGACCGACGAGTGCCTGCGAGGGCATCGACCCGGACGACTGGGACGCAACGATGGCGGTCAACCTCAGGGGGCCGTTCCTCATGTGTCGGGCCGTCGTCCCCCGGATGAAAGAGCGGGGGTACGGCCGCATCGTGAACATCGCGTCGGTGACGGGCAAGAAACCCCTGTTGAACCGGACGCCCTACGCGGCGTCGAAGATGGGGCTCATCGGCTTCACCCGGACGCTCGCACTGGAGGTGGGCGACCACGACATCAACGTCAACGCCGTCTGCCCCGGGTCGGTCGACGGCCCCCGCATCCGGTCGGTCTTCGAACAGCAAGCCGAGGCGACCGGTCGCTCCGTCGCGGACGTCCGGGCCGACGTCGAACGACAGAGCCCGCGGAACGAACTGGTCGACCGGGAGGACGTCGCCGCCACCGTCGCCTACCTCTGTTCGGACGACGCCGACCGCATCACCGGACAGGATCTCAACGTCTCCGCCGGGAAGGTGATGTACTGATGGGCGACCGCGTCACCGGCGCCTACGGACTCCTCGTGAGGGCGGCCAGCGGGCGGGTCGGGATACGGAGGGCGACAACCTACACCAAAGATATTAGTAGTACTACTTCCCACCCACGAGGTGAACACTCGTGACACGAGATAGCACCAGGCACTCGAGACGGCAGTTCGTCAAGGGAATCGCCGCGACCGGGGCGACCGGAGCCATCGCCGGGCTCGCGGGTTGTATCGGCGGCGGGAACGGAAACGGGAGCGGCGGCGGGAACGGAAGCGCCGGGAACGGGAGCGGCAGCGGGTCGTCGGGGACGTCGATGGGGTCCATCGCCAACCTGCAGAACTCCTACTGGCTCTCCTGGAAGAAGGGGTACGTCGAGGCGGCGGAGGCGCTCGGCTACTCGACGAACGTCCAGACGAACGACGGCAACGTCACCACCCAACAACAGCAGTTCGACACGGCCATCGCGAACAACACGGACACCATCGTCGGCCAGACGTACACCAACGCGGCCGCCATCTCGCTGGCGGAGTCCTGCGTCCAGGCCGGCGTCCCGACCATCCTCGCGGTGACCATCGCCGACTGGTACACGCCACAGGACGCCGGCGAGGAGTACGTCCAGTTCTTCGCGCCTCACTTCGTCAACCACGCCTACACCGCGGCGAAGATCCTCTTCGAGTCGATGGGTGGCTCCGGCGGGTTCGTCCACATCGAGGGCAACCGCGGGACCGCACCCAACATCGGCCGGAACAAGGGCGTCGAACTCGCGATGGAGGAGTACCCGGACATCGAGCTCCTCGGTCAGCGACTCCAGGGCAACTGGATCCGCTCGGACGCCCGCGACGCGATGTCCGATAAGGTCTCGCAGTTCGGCGACCGGATCGAGGGCTACTTCGGGCAGAACGACGCCGTCGCCATCGGCGGCCTCACCATCCTGGAAGAGAACAACATCGACGTTCCCGTCGTCGGTATCGACGCCGGCGAACCCGGGCTGGCGAAGATAGACGAGGGGTCGATGGTCGCCTCCGTCTCCGGGATGGGACCCTGGCAGGCGGGGTGGTCGCTGGCGAAGTGCCACGACTACATCAACGGCCACACGCTCGACCCCGCAGAGCGGATGATGTCGTTCAACGCGCCGGTCTGCGTGAAGAACCCCGACGAGTGGCGCGACGTCGTCGAGCGACTCCCCGTCGTCTCCGCGAGCGAGTACAACGAGGCCGTCTTCTCCGGGGAGACCCCCTACGACTGGGCGAAGATGTCGGTCGCGGAGTCCGGCGAGGACGCCTGGGACCCCCAGATCGACATGCAGCCGATGGACGAGGCCGACCTCAAGCAGGTCCTCGACTGGTCGGACGGCGACAAGCCCAACGGCTACTCGCTGCCGGGGGCCTACACCGACAGCGCCGCCCAGGAGGAGGTCGCACAGCTGTACGAGGAACGGTTCCAGACCAACCCGCTCAAGCGGTGAGACCGACCCATCCATGTCACACCCGACACCCACGTCCCCCGAGGCGGACGACGACATGAGCCGCGAGGCACGGACGACCCGACCCGACGGGGAGCGATCGAGCTTCCGCGTCGAGGACGTCTCGAAGTCGTTCAAGCACGTCCAGGCGCTCTCGGAGGTCTCCCTCGACATCGGCCGGGGGGAGGTCGTCGGCCTCGTCGGGGAGAACGGCGCGGGAAAGAGCACCCTGCTGAACATCGTCACCGGCGTCCTCGAGGCCGACTCGGGGCAGCTGTACGTCGACGGCGAGCCCGTCGAGTTCTCCAGTCCACGGGAGGCCGCGGACCACGGCGTCTCGCTGGTCCACCAGGAACAGGACGTCATCACGAACTTCCGGGGCTACGAGAACCTCTATCTCGGCCGCGAGCGGGGGCGGATGGGCGTCCTCGACCGCGAGGAGATGCGCGAGGAGGCGCAGTCGTTCGTCGACGGTCTCGGCATCGACATCGACGTCGACGAGTTCGTCTCGACGTACTCGTTCAACGAGCGCCAGATGCTCGAGATC
>CAYYSW010000032.1:10871-14031 GCA_964474395.1 uncultured Halobacteriales archaeon | reverse complement strand
TACCCGTTCTCTAATATAGACAGGTCGAGAACGATGAGGGTTCGAATCGGGGGCAGGGAGGACTCGCGCGTGGTAAGCGAGGTACTCCTCGTGTGTGCCGTCCTGGTCCTCTTCGCGGGCATCGCCCTCCCGACCATCGGCGCGCTGGAACACACCGCCGAGCGGCCGTCGGCGGCTCTCGGGACCGCCTACGACGCCGACGACGCCACGCTGACGGTTACCCACATCAATGGCGAGTCGTTCGACGGCGAGGCAGTGTACTTCGTCGGGGCGGACGGCGTGGCCCTCGGGACGTGGGGGGAGAGTCGAGTCGAGGTGGGCGACCACGTGACCGTCGACGCCCCGGCGGACGGGGGAGTTCGAGTCGTCTGGCGCGGCCCCGACGGCCGGACCCACCTCCTCGCGGTCTGGACGCCCCGCTCGTAGCGACTCGCCATCATACGTCAAGTGCGACCCAAAAAAGACCGCCGGCTGCGTGGCCAGCTCGCCTCTCGGCCGGGTCAGGCGCCCGTCGCGCGGGCGCTCCGGACCAGGTCCGCCACCGACGCGTCCAGACCGGCCTCGACCTCCCGGAGGAGGTCCGCGACCGGCCGGTCCGGGTCGACGTCCATCGCGCGCAGTGCCGCGACGACCTCGGGGTCGGGGTCGAGGGCGATCGGCGGCCCGTCGCTCCCCGTCCGGCCGGACGCGCCGACCGACCCGACCGCGAGCAGTCCCCCGACGGCGCCGAGGAACGTCCGTCTGTTCGTCGTCATCGGCCCCCGCTGCCCGCGTTCCGGGCGAGCGTGACGAGTTCGGCCGTCGTCAGTTCGGGGTCGACGCCGAGTTCGTGGAGTCGGGCCTCGACGTCGTCGGCCGCGTCCGACGTTTCGTCGCTCGACTGCTCGGCGTCACCGCCGCCCCAGGCCCGCTCGGTGACCTTGATGACGCGGCTGCCGGCGCCGATGTAGAGGTTGCCCGCGGCGTCGGCGTCCATCGCGTCGATCTGGTCGTCCGCGACGTCGGCGAACCAGCGTTCGTTCCCGTCACCGTCGAGTTCGGAGACGTACCCGCCGTTGTCGCCGTTCCAGACGACGTCCGTTCCGCCGGGGGCGACGGCGATGGCCATCGCCTCCAGGCCCCGCGAGTGGCCGGTGTACCGCCACTGGCGGTCCCCGTCCGCGCTGTAGCCGGTGACGGCCTGGCCCTTGTCCCCGTTGAGGTAGACGTCCCCCGACGGGCCGGCGCCCGCACCCTCGACGTCGTTGCTGACGTCGCGGAACCACACCTCCTCGCCGTCGGTCGTCAGTTTCGAGGCCGTCGCCGTGTCGTCGCCCGCGTAGACGAAGCCGTCACGGACGTACAGCCCCTCGACGTCGTCGCCGTGGCCGGTGTACGCCCAACGGCGCGACCCGTCGGCGCCGTGACAGCGTATCTCGCCGTTCCCGTCGCCGCTGTACACCGCACCGCCGCCGGCGACGTCGGTCGCGACGGAGACGACCTCCGTCGAGTGGGCGTCGACCGTCCAGTCCTCCTCGCCGGAGCCGGCGTCGACGCGGTGAATCGAACCGTCGACGCACCCGGCGTAGACGGCGCCACCGGCCACCGCGACGCTCTCGACGCCGGCGCCCGTCGTGTACGTCCAGCGTTCGTCCCCCGACGAGCTGTACGAGCGTACCTTCCCCCGAGTGGTGCCCGCGTACACGGTGCCGTTCGGTTCCGCTGCGATACCTTCGATCTCTCCAGTCCACGTGTCACTCCATGCCATCTGTCGAACTCCTGCTACCGCTCCGCAGACGTGAGTGGTACGTGGCCGGAACATCAATCTTTTCAAGTTTAAGTCGTCAAAATCAATTGACTAGGCATAAAAAGCTACTGAAACGGCGTTTTTCATAACAACTCTCAGATTCGATTGAGACACTCACGTGGTCGTGTCCTGTCGCCCGAGAGAGGGACCGGCCACCCCCGCGAGACGTGGGACGACGGCGCACGGCCGGGGCGTACCACGGCTGTTTTAGTCTCCCGCTGGATACGGGCGGCATGGACCGGTTGGCCCAGTCACTGCGCGAGGCCCCGATAATCGAGAAGGGCGACTACGAGTACTTCGTCCACCCCATCAGCGACGGGGTGCCGATGCTCGACCCGCGGCTCCTGCGCGAGATCTCCATCCGCATCATCCGGAAGGCCCGCCTGGAGGACGTCGACAAGATCGTCACGCCCGCCGCGATGGGCATCCACATCTCCACGGCCGTCTCGCTGATGACCGACATCCCGCTCGTGGTCATCCGCAAGCGCCAGTACGGCCTGGAGGGGGAGGTGAGCCTCGCGCAGGTGACGGGCTACTCCGAGAACGAGATGTTCATGAACGACGTCGACGAGGACGACCGGGTGCTCCTGCTGGACGACGTGCTCTCGACGGGGGGCACATTGCTGGGTATCACGCAGGCACTGGAGGAGGTCGGCGCCGACGTCGCGGACATCGTCGCGGTCATCAAGAAGGTCGGCGGCGGGAACGAGATGACCGACTACGACGTCAAGACGCTCATCAACGTGGACGTCGTCGACGGCGAGGTCGTCATCGTCGACGAACACGGCGACGGGTAGTCGACGCCGGGTTCTCCTCCGTTTCCATCTCTGTCCCCGTCCCCCTCCTCGTCCTCGTCCGCCCCATCTTGGTACCGGCGGCGGCCGGTCCCCACAGCGGTATCGGAATCGTGGGCGCGGGTGTGAGGACGGACCGACCGTTCCCCCATCCGACCGGTCGTCACTCCGAGAGGGGGCAACGCTGATGGGTAGTTCCGGGGTTTTTCCGGCGCGCGACCCAACGATGGAGCGCTATGACCGAAACGCTGTTCGTCGTCAGCGAGGAGGGGTATTGGGCCGAAGAGTGTATCGAGCCGCTCACGACGCTCTCGGATGCGGGCGTCGAGGTGACGGTCGCGACGCCGAGCGGCGACGAGCCCGTCGTCGACGAGCGCTCGCTGGACCCCGAGAGCGCCGGCGGGGAGGAGCGCGTCGAGCAGCTGAAGGAGGTCATCGAGACCGACGACCGGCTGAACGACCCCGTCCCTGTCGCGGGCGAGGACGCCGCGGACTACGACGCCGTCGTCTTCCCCGGCGGCCACGGCACCGAGTGGGACATCAATCAGGACCGCCACGCCCGACAGCTCCTGCGTGAGAC
>CAYYSW010000032.1:0-10861 GCA_964474395.1 uncultured Halobacteriales archaeon | reverse complement strand
TTCACGTGGGGCGACGACGAGGGCCGCCTCGTCGAGGACCGTGACGTCACCGGCTTCCCCAACGACTGGGAGGAAGGCATCGTCGACGACCACGACCGGATGCCCGACGGCCGCAAGCTCCCCTACTGGGTTGAGGACGAGGTGAAGGCCGCCGGCGGCAACTGGGACGCCGAACTCGACGCCGACGAGAGCGTGACCGTCGACGGCGACCTCGTCACCGCCCGCGGCCCCGAGTCCTCGGCGGCCGCCGCCGAGACGCTGCTCGAGGAGCTGGGTGTCGAGGTCCCGGCCCGGAACTGAGGCCGGGCGGACGCCCACCGGTCGTACCAGCGGGGTGAACGCGGCCGGTAGCCCAAGGTTTTCGTACGCGGTCGTGGTACCGAGAACCACGGAGAGAACGGATGAACATCGATTCGTGGACCGACGCGGACCGACTCGAACGGGCGTTCGTCGTCCTGGCGGTCGTTGTCGCCGTGATTCACCTCTATCTGGGGGTTCTCGCGCCGTTCATCCACGACGACGCCACACAGTTCGTCGTCATCGGACTGGCGCTCCTCGTCGGCCCGGTCGTCTACCTCACGCCGTACTGGCATCCCGTGTTCTACCTGCTCGGGGTGGGCCTCGCCATCTACCTCGCCACGCTCTGGCTGCTGGGGGGGATGCAGTACCCCCTCTTCGGCGCAGTCGTCGGGGCGATAATGACCGTCTTCTCCCTCCTGGGACTGTACCTGTTCGTCCGCGAGTGGTACGGCTGACCCGGCGTCCGATGCGTTCCGTGGAATCGGGGGACACGACGCCAAGCCCGTTCGCGGGCACCGGCAGGACGGCACCCGAACGCCCGCGCGGCGCGATGGCGGTCCGGGATCGACCGACGCGGACTCCCCTGATTGCCCCGAGCGACCACCGGATCAGGCGTCCCGTTTGACGACCAGGACCGGAACGTCGACCGTCCGCAGCACGGTCGAGGCGACGCTGCCGAGCAGCTGACGCTTCAGGTTCGAGCGGCCGTGGGAGCCGATGACGACCGCGTCGATCCCGTGGTCCGCGATGTACTGACGGATCGCCGCGGCGACGCCGTCGAACGACGCCGTCCGGACGACGGCCGTCTCGGTCTCCAGGTCGGAGGCGGTCTCGCTGACGCGTCGTTCGGCTCGTCGGACGGCCTCGTTCCCCGTCGACTCGAGTCGTTCGACGAACTCCGCTTCGAGGCCGCCGGCGCTGAACAGCCCACCGGCCGCCTGGATGTCGACAACGTTCAGGAGGTGGACACTCGCCCCGAACCGTTGTGCGACCGACGCCCCGTGTCGTGCGGCGACCTCGGCGGTCTCGCTCCCGTCGGTCGGGAGGAGGAGGCGGGTGTAGGTACTCGACGTGGCCGACTCCCGGGCGCCGTCGGGGACGACGAACACGGGGACGTCGCTGCGGTGGAGGACCTGCTCGGTGACGCCGCCGAGCAGGCGTTTGCCGAGTCCCGTCACCCCCTGTCGTCCGACGACGACGAGGTCGGCGCCCCGCTCCGTGGCGTAGTCGCCGAGTTCGACCGCGGGCCGCCCCTCCCGGAGTTCCGTCCGGACGGGCTGGCCGAGGTCGGACGCGAGCTCCTCGATCTCGGCGAGGGCCGCCTCGCCCCGCTCCCGGAGGCGGTCCCGCTCGTCGGGCGTCGTCGTCAACTCGAGGGCCTTTCGTTCGACGACGTGGAGCACGTCGACGGACGCCTCGAAGGCGCTTGCGAGTTCGAGGCCGCGCTTCGCGGCCGCCCTCGCCTCGTCGCTCCCGTCGATGGCGATCAGGATGCGGGTGTACATCTGACAGTGACCGTCTTCGGTTCGCATCCCCTTCACGATTTGCCACCAGTCCGTCAGCTAACCCGCGACGGACGCCGTGGGCTTCCGCCTCGGGACGACGTGGCCGACAACCGGCGACCGACAGCGCCGTGGACGGTCAGAACGGTACCGTCCGGTCGCCGTCACACGGCCCGGTCCGTTCGAGGACGACGGTGTACTGGTTCGGTTCGAGTTCCTGCTCGTCGGCGTACTGGTCGGTGTGGGGGACGACGCCGTAGCGCAACAGGTCGGTCACCGACCCCGGAGTCGCACGTTCCGGGACGAAGTTCGGCGGGCGGGGGCCGAACTCGGCGACGATCTCGTAGTTGTACTCCCCCTCCAGCAGGCCCCGGACGTACTGTTTCTGTGCCTCGCCGTTGCGGTAGTAGGTTCCGTCCTTCAGGTAGAGCAGGTCCCGATAGCCCAGTTCGATGTACTCGGGACACTCGACGAGCTCCCCCTCGTCCTCCGAGCCGAAGGCGTGGTTGACGTTCATCCAGTGGGGGACCGCGGCGTCCTGGAGGTGCCGGCGGTATATCTCGACGGTGTCGTCGGGGTCGGCGTTCTCGCCGAACCACTCGACGGCCTCGTCGCGGGGCATGCTCGCGTAGCCGACGTCGCCGGCGACGGCGTACGCCCCGCTCGTCACCAACAGGAAGACCGTGAAGGCGGTGCCGACCCGGGGAGTCTCCCGCAGCAGGCGGTTCAACATGAGCGCGACGAGCACCATCAGGAGGGGGAACGTCGGCAGCAGGTGGTGGACACGGAAGTCGTGCCACTGCGAGAACATGAGCACGTACGCCGCGAGCAGGACCACCACCAGCGCGATGGCGCTTCGCTCGTCGGGGTCGTCCCAGAGCTGGTAGCCCGCGGCGAGGACCGCGACGACGCTCCCGGCGAACAGCGGGAGGCTCAGTCCGCTGAAGTACCCCCGGAGGAACCACCACCAGACCGGCGCGTCGGGTCCCGTCGCCCAGTTCGCGCGTGAGGCTGACCCGCCGAAGACCCGCTCGAAGAAGGGGTCGAACCCCGCCGCCAGCACCGTCGGGAACCCCAGCAGGATGGTCGCGAACCCGAACAGCGCGCCCGCGACGAGCAGTCCCGGCTGGAACAGCGCCCCCCGGGGGTCCTCGGCCTCCCGGGCGCGCAACAGGAACGCGACGCCGACGGCGAGGACGACGGGCGCGGCGGTGAGCTTGAACGCGATGGCCGCCCCGCCGGCGACGCTCGCGCCGTAGAAGCGCCAGTCGGCGCCCGTCCGGACGTACCCGACGAGCAGGTACAGCGCCAGCAGGGTGAAAAAGAGCGCCGGCATGTCCTCGCCGCCCTCGTGGGCGATGGTGAGAAAGCCCCACGTGAACGTCAACAGCAGCGCCGCGAGCCGACCCGTCGCACGGTCGCGGATGGTCGTCCCGAGGCGGTAGGTGAGGTAGACACAGCCAACGGCGAAGGCGACGTTGAACAGGCGGACGAACACGAGCGCGCCCGTCCAGACCCACTCGGGGGTCGCGTGCCACACCTCGTAGTAGCCGAACTCGCCGCTGGGGTAGCGGAAGGCCTCGAACAGCGACAGTTGGCCCGTCAGCGCCGCGACGACGACGACGGGGACGAGCGCGAGGCCGAAGAGGTAGAACGTGGCGCCGAAGGGGACGCGGCTCCACTCGATGCCGGCCCGCAACGACTCGATACCGGGGTCCGAGATGAAGATACCGAGGGCGACCATCGGGTCGAGCAGTCGGCTCATCTCGTCGCGCGTGGCGAAGTTCGGCGAGAGGTGCCAGAACCAGAACCCCGCCAGCACGGCCGTCAGCAGGAGAACGTACGGCAGGTACGGGTCGGCATCGAAGTCCTCGCGGAGGCGACGTCCGACCCGGCGCAGGGGCTCGCCGCCGATTCGGGGCATGGCTGTCCACTGAACCAACCGGGACAAAAACCTCGCGGCTCGCGGCCGGACGGCTACTCCATGTAGCCGAGTTGCTGGAGGCGGTCGGCCACCTCGTCGCCGCCGCTCCCCCGGCGGCGTCCCCGGAACGACAGCGGGGCGCGCGACGTGACGTCCGGGTCGGTCCGGAATATCGGGAGCACCTCGCCGCGCATGTCCGTCGGGACGTCGCTGCCCATGCCCGCGAGCACCGTCGGCGCGATGTCGAGGATGCTGATGTCGTCCAGGCGGCCGACCGGGGCGACGTCCGGCCCGCTGGCGACGAAGATGCCGTTGGGCGTGTTCTCGGCCGCCCAGCGGTCGGGCGCGGTCATCACGTCCCCGCCGCCGATGCCGTCGTTGACGTGGACGCCCGGGCGCATGTCGACGACGACCTCCGGGCCGTCCTCGACGAAGGGGCCGTGGTAGACGTCCTCGCCGCGGTGGACCGCCTCGAATAGCGGTCCCTCGTCGTCGCTTACCTCCCGGAGGTCCACGATGAGCTGCTCACGGACCGCCTCCACGTCGAAGCGCGAGTTGAGGTAGATGGGCCCCTGCCCGCTGGCGACGGCGCTCGTCCGGTCGAGGTCGATGGCCTCGAGTTTCCGCTCTCGCTTGAGACCCGCGCTCTGCGGGACGAGTTGCTGGAGGCGCTGGGGGACCACTTCCGCGAGCGTGTCGACGATGCCGGCGCGCTTCGCGACCGCGAGTGCGTTCTCGCGGGTCAGCCCCAGCGGCGTCAGGTAGTCCTCGATGGTGCGCTCGCGCGTCTGATAGCCGTACTCGGCGAGCCACTCGTTGATGTAGAACTCCGTCGTCGTCGGGGCCGCGCCGTGGTCGGACATGAGCACGAGCGTCGTGTCCTCCAGGTCGCGCAGTTCGCCGAGCCACTCGTCGACCAGTTTCCACGCCCGCTCGACCGGTTCGTCGTCCCAGAAGAAGTGATGGAGGACGTTGAGGTAGAACAGCGTGACGTGCATGAAGTCGAGGTCGTCACGCTCGAAGAGATGCGTCGCCACCTCGAAACGCGAGTCGAGCGCGTCGAGGATGGCATCGACCTCCGCTCCGCGTTCCTCGTTCGAGGAGAGCAGCGGGTCGGGGTGGACGGAGTAATCGAACTCCCGTTCGAGGTAGTCGGCGAGGTCGGCCGGCGTCGTATACCCCGAGTCGATGGAGCGATACTCCCCGGAGACGGCGTCGGGGCCGCCACAGACGACCGGGCCATCGATATCGCGGGGCGGATACATCGTCGGCATGTTGACGACGCCCGTCGTCATCCCGTCGTCGTTGAGGTAGTCCCAGAGCTCGACGGTCTGGAAGTCGCCGCCGTTGGCGACGGTTATCTCCTCGTTCTCGAGGTCGACGTGTTCGAACCAGAACACGCCGAACCCACCGGGGTCCTTCCCCGAGGAGTAGCACTTCCAGTTGGGGAACGTGACGGGGGGGAGACAGCTCCGGTGGGCGGCCCACGCCCCCGACTCGCGGAGGGCGGCGAGGTTGGGGAGGTCGCCCGCCTCCAGCCAGGGGTCGAGCAGCCGCCAGCTTGCCCCGTCGAGGCCGACGACGAACGTGCGGGTCATGTCTCATGTGAGCCCGCATCCGCGGAAATACCTTCCCTTCGCCGCGCGGGACGACCCGGCGAGGCCCCCTCAGTCGGCCGCGAGCGAGGAGAAGTCGAGCCGCAGGGAGGGGTACCACCCCACGAGGGCGGGGAGGTAGACGCTCAGGAACCGGTCGATGAACACTATCGGGACGACCGCCGTCGCCGACGCGCCGAGCGAGACGAAGACGGCCGTCGCCGTCGCCTCGGAGACGCCGATTCCCCCCGGCGTCAGCGGGAGCAGCGTCACGCTGTAGGCCACGAGGATGAACAGCGGCAGCAGGGCAAGCGGCGGGTCGAACGCCACGCCGAGTGCCTCGAACAGTACCCAGAACCGAAGGGCCGGCGCGACGACCATCGCGGCCAGCCAGCCGAGGACGTACGGGACGACGCTCCGCGGGTCCGTCGAGAGCGTCCGGAAGGCCGACGCCGACGCCTCGGTGAACGCTGGCAACGACCGGACGAGTCCCGCGAGTCGCTCCCCGACCCCGGGCACCCGCTCGGCCGCGCCGGCGAGCCCCCCGACGAATCGGTCGACGGCCGTCAGGTTCGCCCCGAGGAGCAGGACGGACACGCCCGCGAGGAGGTACAGCAGCGTCGACAGCCCGAGCAGGAGGAGGATGCCGGGCGAGAGCCAGTCGAGGCCGGCGGCGAGGCCGACCGAGGCGACGACCCCGTAACAGACGGCGTAGAGGCCGGTGTGGACGCCGGCGACGGCGACGGCGTCGCCGCCCGCGATACCCGTCTCCGAGCGGACGACGAACGGCGCGGCCGCCCGCCCCGACAGCCGCGAGGGGAGCAGCTGGTTGACGAAGTTCACCACGAGGTCCGTGCTCGCCGCGGCGGCGTACGTCGCGGTCCCGACGCGGTTCATCAGGACGTGCCAGGTGTAGAACCGGCCGGCGAGACCGGCGAGGGTCACGAGGACCAAGAGGGCGACCGTCGCGGGCCGCAGGTCGCCGAGGACGGCGAGGAGCCGGCCGAACTCGACCTGTCCGGCGAGCCAGGCGACCGCCAGCAGGCCGACGCCGTACCGGACGGCGTACCCGAGCAGCCGCCGGGAGCGCGAGGGCGACTCACCCACGCTACTCGACCCCGAGTTCGCTCGCCGGGGGCGTCCCGACGGCGTCCTCGACGACCGAGCGGGCGGTGACGAACTCGAACGGTTCGTCGAGGATGCGCTCGACGGCCCGACGCATCCACGCGCCGGTCCTGACGTACACCCGCGTCGGCACCCCCTCGACGGCCGGCAGGTCGGCGAGCTCCCAGGGGTGGACGTAGAGCACCGGGACGATACCCCGCCGGGCCAGCAGGCGCATCCCGGCGATGGTGTAGCGGACGCCGAAGAAGCGCAGCCACGTACCCGTCAGCGGCAATCGGAGCCCCGGCATGACCGCGACGGGGAGTTCGGCGAGGCCCGCCGGCGCGTCGGCGCGCACCGCGTGGGCGGAACACGGGCGGACGGCGTCGTCCTCGCCGCCGTACCAGCCCGGGATGGCCCGGCAGGCCGCGACGCTGGAGTCGTAGGCGTACCCCGCATCGGCGAGGTCGGCGAACGTCCCCTCCGGGAGGTCGAAGGCCGGCGCACGGAACCCGGAGACGGGGACGCCGCAGGTCGATTCGAGCAGCTCGCGCGAGCGGGCGAGCTCCTCGCGGCGCTCCCCGGCGTCGAGCGAGGAGAGCAGCCGGTGGCTGTGGGTGTGTGACGCTATCTCGTGGCCCGCGTCCGCGATGGCGCGGACGGAGTCGGGGTACGACTCGGCGACCGACGAGACGGTGAAGAACGTCGCCGCCGCGTCGTGGTCGGCGAGCGTCTCGCGGAGGAACGTACCCTGCTCCAGGCCGACCGACTCGTCGGGAGCGGTCCCGCTCGCGCTCCGGTAGGCCGGCGTCTGGGAGAACAGTTCGAAGTCGACCGAGAGGACGGCCCTGTCGGTGGCCCTCATCGGCGGTCGTCGCGGCGCTCCTCGATATCGTTCTTGAGCAGGCTCAGTTCCTCGTTCAGCCGCGACTGCTGGTCGTAGAGCTTCCCGATGCGGTTGAACAGGTAGGTGACGACGACGAACAACACGAGGTTCGAGACGACGAGGATGGCCCGGGCCTGCCACTCGAGGCCGAGGACCGTCGCGACCCCCTGGAAGGCGTTCGGGACGAGCGCGACGAACACCAGCCCCAGCCCGACGATGGCCGAGAGGACGAACAGTGCGATGTCCTCCCGGCCCCGGCGGACGATGTAGTAGCCGTTCGACAGCAGTCCGATGCCCACGAGGAACGTCGCGAGGTTGACGAGCGAGTAGTCTGCCATTATCTGAAGATGAGCACCCGGAGGATGACGTCGGCCATCCGTGCCGGGTAGAGCACGAATGTGTCGACGGTGAACTGGGAGTTCCCCTCGTCGCGGACGGGCATCTCCACGGACACCTCGGTGATGCGGTGGCCCGACCGGGCGCTGTCGAGGGTCTGTTCGACCGCCCAGTGCTTGTCGGAGTGGTGGAGGATGGTCTCGAGTTTCGACGTCCGGTACACCCGGAACCCGCTGGTGACGTCGGTTATCCGGACGCCACCCAGCAGATTGACGACCCGGGTGAACAGCCGGATGCCGAGGTTCCTGACCTGCGAGTACTCCTCGTGGCTGTCGTTGAGATACCGGCTGGCGATGACCATGTCGTTGTCCTCGGCCGCCGCGAGCAGTTCCGGGATGTACCCCGGGTCGTGCTGGCCGTCGGCGTCCACCTGCACGACGAAATCGTACCCCTCGCGGATGGCATACCGGTAGCCGGTCCGGACCGCGCCGCCGACACCCGTATTGATGGTGTGTTCGAGGACGGAGGCGCCGTGGCGGCGGGCGACGGCGGCCGTGCCGTCGGTCGAACCGTCGTCGACGACGGCCACGTGGTCCACGTGGTCCATCGTCCCGTCGATGACCGGCCCGATGGTGGCCGCCTCGTTGTATGCGGGGATGACAGCGACGGTACGCACGATTTCTACACCGGCGCCGTCGTCACTTAGACGTGTCGCTGTCGGGACGACGCCCGTCGCTCGACCGATGGGTCCCGGGAACGTCCGGCGACGACCCGCCGTCGGGTGTCGCGACCGCGAACGTCCACCACCGGACCCAGTTCGTCCGGTCGTACAGCCCCATGAGCTGAGTGCTCCACTCCCCCTTCGCGATGCTCAACGGCATCAGCGGTGACCCGAGACGTTTCGTCTCGAACGTCTCGAACCCCTCCTCGTCGAGTAGCCCCCGGACGTCGTCGGCGCTCAGGTGGCCGTACTCGTCGGAGTCCTCGCCGAGCACGCCGAGCCGGAACGCGAGGCCCTTCGTGAACCGTCGGTAGAGCCCCGGCGTCCCCTCCAGCAGGACGAACCGCCCGTCGGGTGCGAGGACCCGCCGTACCTCCGCGAGGATTCGCCCCCGGTCCGCCGCCGGGACGTGATGGAGGAACCGCCGCCCGATGACGGCGTCGAACGTGTCGTCCCCGAACGGGAGCGCCCGGGCGTCGGCCGTCGTCGCGTCGATGCCGACGGCGTCGACCGAGTTCTCGTGGAACGCCTCGACGCCCACGTCCGCGTCGGGGTGGGGCGCGCGGCCGAAGGCGAGTTCGAGCGAGCGGCCGTCCCGCGGGAGGTACTGCCGGATGAGCGCGTCGTGGCGGGCGTAGACGGCCGCCAGCAACGGGTGCTCGCGTATCTCGCGGGGCCGTTCGGCGATGGCTCCGTCGAGCATCTGGCTCGTTCCCATGTGCTCGCACGGCTACTCCGGAGGGCGAAGTAGGCGTTATGGCCGCCGGATAGGGAACTGTCCGAACCCGACCGGTCGTGCGGGGGAACTGTCCGCTCGGCGGGACCGGAGCGGTGGACGGGCCCTCTCGGGAGCGGCGTGTCGGCGGACGCGGCGGAGAACACGACGAAGGCGGTTCAGGCGTGCTGCCGAGTTCGCCCATCGGCGGGGTGTGGTGTTCTTCACGAGGTCGGCGTCATCGACGACGCGAGCAGGAATCGCGTCGTCTTCGACCCCTCGCTTGGCGAGACGGACTGTTTCGTTGTAGACCGAGCGAGCCTCGCGTGCGGCCTCGTCCAACAGCCCCTCGTTGTCACTCCGGGTGTCGAGCCGGAAGTCCAGCGTCTTCACGAGTGCCCGTCGGTCCGTCATCGTCGCCGAATAGGGCATGCCTGATACGAGAAATCACCGAGCAGAAACGGTAGGCGAGAAGTAGCGGGAGGTAGATTTGAACCACGGTCGCTCACTGGCGTTCGCTCCCCGGTTCAGATCCACTCCGAGCTATGACTGCCGGACTTCCCGTCGCTCGGCGACGTGACGCCTCGCTCGGGAATCGAGTCCGGCAGAACCATAGCGGGAGGTAGATTTGAACTACCGATCTCCGGGTTATGAGCCCGGCGGAATCTCCTGGCTATCCCATCCCGCTACATCTTCGTACTGGAGACGCATAGGTAAGGGTTCTGGTTCGGCCGTGTCCCCGTCACGGTATACCGTGGCGCCGTCACCGGGTTTCGTCGGTCACTCCGGGTCCACGTCCGGGTCGGCGTCGACCCGCCACGTGATGAGGCTCTCGAAGACGTAGTTGACGAACATCGACGCGACGATGGCGATGGGAAGGGGGATGAGGTTCCACAGTTCGATGCCGAACAGCTCCACCGACACCGGGAGCCCCGTCAGGGCCCGGACGACGAGCACCTGGACGAGGACACCACCGCTGCGGACGAGGTTCGACTTCACCAGTCGCCGGAGGGTGGGGAGGACGCCGTCGGCGCCCTCGCCGGCGAACGTCCAGTTGTCGTTGATGAAGAACATGACGACGATGGCCACCTCCGCGCCGACCAGTTTCGCCAGCTCCGGGGCGACGTCGAGCAGGACGATGAGCGCCGAGGAGACCGAGAGGTCGAAGACGGCGCCGACCGCCCCGACGGAGACGAACTGCCCGAACCGGACCCCCGAGAGGAGCGCACGTGCCCGCCCCCCGATGCTCATCGGTCGGTCCCCGGGGTGCGGTCGACGAGGGCCGTCGTCCCCTCCGAGTGGAGCGCCCGGTAGAGGCGGTGGTCCTGGAGTCGCTTGGCGCGGTTGCGGGCGGCGAGGAGGCTCCGACCCATCGAGGCGGCGGTCCTGAGGGGCGACACCGTCGAGTCGGGGCTGTCACACCACGTCACGGGCACCTCCTCGATGCGGTAGCCGAGGGCCGCCGCGATGGCGACGAACTCGATGTCCCAGGCGAAGCCGGGTTCGTAGATGTGCTTGCGGACGGCCTCCCACGCCTCGTCGGTCAGCGCCTTCGCGCCGCACTGGTAGTCATAGAGGTTCGCCTCCAGCGTGTGCCGGGCAATCCACGCGAACGCGTCGCCCATCCGGCGGCGCGCACGCGTCTGGTGGCTCTCGACGATCGCCTGCGGGTGGCGTCGGGACCCGACGCTCACGTCGGTCTCGCCGGCGAGCAACGGCGCGAGGACGTCCGCGATGCTCCCGGCGGGCGTACTCCCGTCGGCGTCGGCGAACGCGAG
>CAYYSW010000031.1:1884-14034 GCA_964474395.1 uncultured Halobacteriales archaeon | reverse complement strand
CCGTTGCTCTCCTGGAACCACGACGAGGGGGTGTACCTCCAGCAGGCCGCGATGTTGCTGGAGGGGAAGCTCTGGCTCACGACGGACCTCCCCGACGCGTTCCGCCCGTGGTTCTTCGTGGAGGACGGGAACCGGCTGTACCCGAAGTACTCGCCCGTCACGGCGGTGCTGTTCGCCCCCGGCCTCGCGCTCGGCGTCCCGCGACTCGGCCCGGTGCTGGTGGGTGCCGGCATCGTCGCGCTGACGGGGCTGCTGGCGCGCGAGGCGTTCGCCCCCCCGATGGGCGTCCTCGCGGGCGGGATGGCCCTCGCGACGCCCTTCTTCCTGCTCATCACGCCGAACTACCTGCCATACCCCCCGACGCACCTCCTGAACCTCGCGTTCGCGCTGGGGTACGTCCGCGCGCTCCGGCGGCTCGACGCGGGCCGGGACCGGGCGAGCCTCGGGTACGCCCTGCTGGCCGGGGGTGCGGTCGGCCTCGCGTTCTTCGCGCGGCCGTACACGGCGGTCCTCTTCGGCCTCCCGTTCGTCGCACACGCCCTCTTCGTGATAGGGAGCGACCTCCGCGCACGCGAGGTCACCCCTCGGCTCGTTCGGCTCTCGGTCGTCGCCGTCCTCGGCCTCGCGGGTGTGGGGCTCACGCTCGCGTACAACCTCGTCGTGACGGGCCACGCGCTCACGTTCCCGTACCAGGCGTTCGCGCCGCTGGACGGCCTCGGGTTCGGCCGTCGCGAACTGCTGAACTACAGCCGCGACTACACCCCGCGGCTGGCACTGGAGGTCGCCGGCCACCTCCTCTGGGAGCTCGCAACCCGGTGGACCGTCGCCGCGCCGCTGGGGACCGTCCTCGCCTTCCTCGGACTGCGAACCCTCTCGGGAGTGGACGACGGCGACGAAGGGTCGTCCTCCCCGCTCCTCCCCGACCGTACCGTCCGGGTGCTCGTCGCCGGCGTCGGCCTCTCGGTGGTCGTCGGGAACCTCTACTTCTGGGGGTCGCTGAACGTCCTCGGGGCCCTCTCGGACCCCGCAGACGGCTTCATGGGCACGTTCGGCCCGTTCTACCACTACGACCTCCTGCTCCCGCTGTCGGTGTTCGGCGCGGCGGGCGCGATGCAGGTGGTGAACCCGCTCCGCGCGCGCTTCGGGGCGCTCCCGCGCCGGCGGGCGCGCGCGCTCGCGCTGGTCGCCCTGTTGCTCGTGACGCCGGCCGTCGCGGGCGCACAGGTCGCGGCGCTCGACGGGCCCGTCTCCCACCACGAGCAGACGACCGAGGACCTCCAGCAGGCACTCGCCCCGTTCGACCGCGAGTTCGAGGACGCGCTGGTCTTCCTCCCCCGGACGTACGGTCCGTGGCTCAGCCACCCCTTCCAGACGCTGCGAAACGGCGGGTCGCTGGAGCGGGGTGACGTCCTCTACGCACAGGACCGCGGAGCCGCCGGCGACTTCGCCGTCATCGAGGCCTACCCCGACCGACGGCTCTACCGCTACACCTTCCGCGGCGAGTGGGAGACGGGACCGAGTCCCGTCACCCCGCACCTCGAACGCATCGCCGTGCGCGAGGGTGCGCGCCACGAGTTCACCACGCGGGTCGGCGTCGTCGGTCGGGCCTCGACCGTCCGCCTGCAGGCGGACGGGACGTCCGTCGTGGACACCCTCGATGCGAGCGGCGGGACGGCGACCGTCGAGTGGTCGGTCAACGGCACCCACGCGACCCTCGGAACCCGCTCGATACCGCTCGACGAGTACGGGACGGTGACGCTGTCGGCCACGTTCGTCCAGGAAGGCGGCGCGACGCTGACCTACCGCCAGGAGGTGAGCGTGGCGACCGCGGGCGGGAGCGAGGTGGTCCGCCTCGTCTGGCCCGGCGAGACGGCGGTCTGTCGGCTCACCACCGACTGCGGGTCGGCGGGCACCTACGTCCCCGGCGGCGACTACGTAACGGGCGTCTCGTTCGCGACCGACGTGCGGACCGTCGAGCGCGGGGACGGGAACGCGAACGCGACCGGGTCGGCGCAATCCTGAAACGCCCGTGTCGCCTCCAGGACCCTATGCCAGTCGAATCCGACGAGGGGCTCCGGGAGGTGCTGAGCGGCAAACGGGTCGCGGTCGTCGGCGCGTCCACGACCGAGGGGAAGGCGGCCCACGAGATCCCGAAATACCTGCTCGAGCAGGGCTACGACGTGGTTCCGGTCAACCCCTACGCGGACGAGGTGTTCGGCAGGCCGGCCTACGACTCGCTCTCGGAGGTCGAGGGCGACGTCGATATCGTCGACGTGTTCCGGCCGGACGAGGAGGTCGACGCGGTCGTCGACGAGGTGCTCGAACGCGACGACGTAGACGCCGTCTGGTTGCAACTCGGTATCACCAACGACGGGGCCGGGGAACGCGTCGAGGCCTCCGGACGGCGGTTCGTCCAGGACCACTGCATGAAGGTCGAACACGAGCGGTTGCTGGGGTCGGGGGCCGACTAGCGCGTCGCGTCCACGAACGCCCGCGCGAGCCACGCCTCGGCCCGCTGGAGGCGATACTGGAGCGTCGAGCGGGGGACGTCGAGTTCCGTCGCGAGGTCGCCCACGGTCACCTCGCGGGGCGTCTCGTAGTACCCGCCCTCGACGGCCGCGACGAGCGCCGCCCGCTGTTCGGCGGGCAGGTCGGCGACGGTGACCGCCCGCTCGCACCAGCGGTCGGGCGTCCCGAGGTGCCGGAGGTTCAGGCGGACGCCGTCGCGGAGCCCGCGCTGGAGGGCGTCGTACAGGCCGCCCACGTGGACGTCGTCGCGGATGAGGACGCGCCACTCGTAGCGGTCGCCCGTCCGGACCGTCTCGAACAGCAGGCCGTCGCCGAGGTGGTCGCTCGCGAGGTAGGGAATCGAGTGGCAGTCCGTCACCTCCGTCCGGAAGGTGTAGACGGTCATGCTCGTCGGGGTCCGGCGGAGCACCTCGTACTCACAGGTCGCCCCGCAGTTCCCGTGGCCGATACACTCGTTGCACCGGCCGTCGAGGAAGCAGTCCGACAGCGCGTCGAGGGCAGCCGCGGAGCCCGTCAACCGGTCGAGGCGCCACGCGTTGCGCGCGGTGACACAGCACGCGAGCGAGGCGGCCATCGCCGACGGGTGGTCGATGAAGACGTCCGCGAGGCGGTCGACCCCGGGGTCGTACTCGACCGTGAAGACGAACTCGCGCATGGCCGAACTCTCGTCGCACGCCGAATAGCGTTTTCGCCCGGTCGGAGAATCTGCTGTCAGCGTCCCTGAGCGGCGCTTCGAATCCGGCTCTTCGGAACCACGCGACCGCCCACTCGGGTTGGCACATGCCAAGCGAACGGTCTTGGGAACCGGTGGCGTATCGACGTGCACGCTGCGGCGTACGCTGCAGGGTCCGGGCGGGGCCCGGACGAGTTCATTGCTGTGTCTACGATAACACGTTACGACCCGGAGCGGGCATCAACGGCCGACGAGGCGGGGGCGGAGACCCGCAGACGAGCGGCAGAGAGCGAACGGTTCGTCTGTCCGGAGTGTGGCGGCCGGCTGGAGTCGGACAGCGAGCACGGGGAGACGGTGTGTGCTGACTGCGGGCTCGTGGTCGCGGAAGACGAGATCGACCGCGGGCCGGAGTGGCGCTCGCTGGAGGGCGAGAACGCCGACGAGCGCCGCCGCGTCGGCGCGCCCACCACCCGGATGATGCACGACAAGGGGCTCTCGACGAACATCGGGTGGGAGAACCGCGACGCCTACGGGAAGGCTCTCTCGGGTCGCCAGCGCCAGAAGATGCAGCGCCTGCGCACGTGGGACGAACGGTTCCGCACGCGCGACTCCAAGGAGCGCAACCTGAAGCAGGCGCTCGGCGAGATCGACCGGATGGGCAGCGCACTCGGGGTCCCGAAGAACGTCCGGGAGACCGCCTCGGTCATCTACCGGCGGGCGCTCGCGGAGGGCCTCCTCCCGGGGCGGTCCATCGAGGGCATCGCGACGGCGGCGGTGTACGCCGCGCTACGGCAGGCGGCCGTCCCGCGGACCGTCGACGAGGTGGGGATGGTCAGTCGCGTCGACGACACCGAGTTCAAGCGGGCCTACCGCTATCTCGTCCGCGAGCTCAGGTTGGAGGTCCAGCCGCCGGACCCGGAGGACTACGTCCCGAAGTTCGCCTCCGAACTCGACGTGAGCGAGGAGGTGGAGGCCCGGGCACACGCCCTGCTCCGACGGGCCAAGGAGGTCGGCGCCCAGTCGGGCAAGTCGCCGGTCGGCCTCGCGGCCGCGGCGCTGTACGCGGGGGGCCTGCTCAGCAACGAACACCTCACGCAGGGGGCCATCTCGGACGTGACGAACGTCAGTGAGGTCACCATCAGGAACCGGTACAAGGAGTTGCTCGCCCTGCAGGGGGACGGCGAGGCGGGGGCGGCACACGCGTAGCCGCCACGGCCGAGCGCTCGGAGCGAGACCGGTTCGGGAGAGCCGGGAAGCGACGGCGGGGAAGAACGCGGGGAGGGCCCAAGCGGGGGACCGGTCGCGCCTCAGCGGCGCAGGGAGCCCACGGCACCGAGCAGCGGGATTTCGACGCGCTCGTCCGGGCGCGAGAGGGCCGCGTGGACCCGGACGGTGAGGCCGCCGGCGAGGAAACTCGCGGCGACCAGCGCCGCGGTCCACGGGTAGCTTACGACCCAGAGGGCGAGTGGGAGCGCGAGCGCCAGCAGGGACATGGCGACCAGCGAGCGGAGCGTCACCGTCCTCGGGGGGGCCGTCCGGGGGGTGAGGGAGGTCGCACCCAGGAGGGGCGTCGTGCGGTTCGAGTCGGTCGGTCGGTTCCGTCTCATCACAGTTGGAGAGACGGGTCTCTCGGGGATAAGTGTAATCTGAAGAGCATTTCTGTAGGCCGCGTTACTGGAATCGGCTTCTGTTGGAGTTCGGACAGTTCAGCGGTCGACCTCGACGACGTTCAGGGCGCCGTCGAGTCGGACCGAAAGCGAGTCCCCGTCGAGGTCGATGGTCACCGCGATGTCCCACGGGTCCCGGGAGCGGACGGTCGTCGCCTCGTCGCCGACACACCAGTCGAGCGTCCAGTAGGGCCGCGAGGCCAGGTCGATGCCGTGGTCGTCGTAGAAGGCGACGACGGGGCTCTTATCGAGGAGGCTCAGGCCGACCGTCGAGCACATCGAGTAGTTGCACTGCGCACAGACGTGGTCGGCACGGAGGCCATCGCCGAGACAGCAGTCGCCTTCCGTCTCCAGGTGGGTCTCCATCCGGCCGTTGCACTCGGGACAGACCCCGTCGGCAGCGAGGCAGTGGAGGTGGCGGACCCGCTGGTCGAACGCGCCCAGCACCTCCTCGTCGGTGCGGTCGTTCAGGCCGCCCGGCGGGAAGGAGTACTTCCCGTGGCGGCGCTCGCAGTCGGTGCAGACGACCGAGAGCATCTCGTCCTCGTACCGGGCTTCGAGGGGCCCCTCGCACCACGCACACGACCCCTCGGCGGGGAACGGTTCGACGTGCGGGTGTTCGTTGAACGACCCCGCGAGGATGGCGCGGACGACCTTCTCGCCGGCGTGTCTGAGGTCGTACCCCCCCTCGGACTTGACGACGAACTGGTCGGTGAGCTTGCCGAGGTGGTAGTTGAACTGCGCGCTGTCGCGCATCCCGACGGCCTCCCGGAGGTCGGAGAACCGGACGGGACGGGCGTCCGCCCGCCAGAGGGCTTCGAGGATGCCGAGGCGCGTCTCGTTGGCGATGAGGGAGAACGCCTCCTCGGGAGCGACACAGTCGGAACACTCCCGGAGACCGCGCTCGCTGGCTTCGCTCATACCCGATACCGTATCCCTCGACTACCTAAAGGGTTCCCGACGCTCGACCGGACGACTTTTTGTCACTCACGGTGGGACTCAGGACGAATGCGAGTCGTTCAGGTCACCCACCGTTACCCTCCCCGCGTCGGCGGCGTCGAGCGCCACGCCCACTCGTTGGCGACCCGCCTCGCCGACCGTGGCCACGACGTGACCGTCATCGCGGCCGACCGGACCGCCGGCGACCCGCGGGCGGAGGTCCGCGACGGCGTGCGTATCGAGCGGCGTCGTGCGGTCGCTCCCGGCGACGCCTACCACCTCTCGCCGGGCGTCTACACCACCGTTCGGCGGCTCGACGGCGAGGCCGACGTCGTCCACGCGCACAACTACCACGCGCTCCCGTTCGCACTCGCCGCGGCGGGGGTCGAGGCGTCGGCGTTCGTCGTCACGCCACACTACCACGACCGGAGCGCCTCCCGAGTCAGGAACGCGCTGCTCGGCCCGTACCGGCGCGTCGGGCGACGGGCGCTTGCCCGTGCCGACGCCCGCATCGCGGTCAGCGAGTGGGAGCGCGAGCGCCTGCGCGAGGCGTTCGGTCTCGACGCGACCCTCGTTCCCAACGGCATCGACGTCGAGCGGTTCGCGGACGCGACCCCCGAGGAACGCGACCGCCCGTACCTGCTCACGGTCGGCCGACTCGCGGAGTACAAGGGCGTCCAGCACGCGATGCGGGCGCTCCACTCGCCGGACCTCGACGGGTACGAGCTGCTTGTCGCGGGCGATGGACCTCATCGCGACGAGCTCGAGCACCTCGCCGGCGAGTTCGACCTGACCGACCGCGTGACGTTCCTCGGCCACGTCCCCGACGACCGCCTGCCGGGACTCTACGCCGGGGCGACGGCGCTCCTGGCGCTCTCGACCGTGGAGGCCTACGGGCTGACCGTCGCGGAGGCACTCGCCGCCGGCACGCCCTGCGTCGTCCGTGACGCCGGCGCGCTCGCGGAGTGGGGCCGTCGGGGGGACTGCGCGCTCGTCCACGAGCCGACCCCGCCGGTCATCGCGCGGGCGGTCGCCCGGATCCGGAACGCCGACGCGCCGACCGACCCCCTGTCCGACTGGTCGGAGGTCGTCGACCGGGTCGTCGAGTGTTACAGTGCGGCGATCACGTCGTAGAACGCCCGCTCGAACGCCGCACACCGGCACTCCTCGTCGAACGACCGGCCGCGCTCGCGGGCCGCCGCGCCGAGGGTCCGCCGTTCTTCGACCGGCCGGTCGAAGTACTCCGCGACCCCCCGCGCGAGCGACTCCGGGGACCCGTCGACGACGAGCGACGGGTCGAGCGCGCACGCCTCCGAGCGGGTGCCCGTCGCCCCGGTGACGAGCGGCGGGAGGCCGGCACACATCGCCTCCAGCGTGCTGACCGGGAAGGTGTCCATGCGCGATGGCTGGACGAACAGGCCCGCCCGGGCGAGCGCGGCGGGGAGGTCGTCGACGAACCCGTGGACGGCCACGCCCGCCTGCTCGTACTCGGGGTGGCCCGACCCGACGACGTGCAACTCGGCACCAGGGTGGCGCTCCCGGACCGCCGGCCACGCCGCCGCCAGTCGGTCCACCCCCTTGTACCGGTCGCCCCGCCCCACCGTCACGGCGACGTTCGCGTCCAGTTCCGGGGACACTCCCAGTAGGCGGTCGTACGTCTCCGGTTGTACGTAGGGGTGGGCGATGCGGACCGGCGTCCCCTCACCGACGAACGGGCGGACGAACCCGGCGGCGAACTCCGAGACGGCGACGACCCCGTCGGTGGGAAGAGGCGACGGCGTACGTCGAGGGGAACGCCGACCCGGGCGACCTCGTGGTGATCTCGACGGACAGCGCGGCGCTCTCGTACCGCTACCACGCCGAGCGCTCGGACCTCGACGTCGAACCGGTCCCGGAGGACGCTGCTCGCGCGGCCATCGCGAACCGGGCCGACGGCGACGGGACCGTCTGGTTCGTCGCCTCGCATCTCGCTGACCGCCACGAGGAGCGCTTCCGGTCGGTTCTCGACGCGGAGTACGAACACGCCCGGACCGTGGAGTTCATCGGCATCACCGTTCACCGGTACGAGGCCCGGAGCGGCGACCGGCTCAACGAGACGTCGGGACGACCCGTCTCGTCTGATAGATAGCGGTTCCCGCAGTACCGGTCGGCCCCTCTCCTCCGGACAGTCGCCCGCGCTACCGTCACGGAGAACTCATAGCCGCCGAAAGTGATATCGTATCTGATAGGACAGAATTATCACGGGAAATTCAATATAGGACAGATAGTGGCCGGAGCGCCTGGACGGCTCCCGTCGGGTCCTCCGGACACACGCCGCACGGACCTCGGTTCGGTCCGTGCGGGGGGGAACTGTCGTACGTCGTCGCGGCGACGGCGGTCGTCGTCTGCACGCCGGCGGTCGTCGCGTGGCTGACGGTCGTCCTCGGGGCGGCCCCCTACCTGAGCGACGCCTGGACCTCCCTCGGTCCGGGTGGCGCGGCGACGGGAGTCGGCCCGTTGACCGTCCTCGGCATCGAGTACCTGTTCGAGAACTCGTCGACGACGGGTCCTCGCCTCTCGGCCGACGGGGGGACGCCGCTCGGCCGATCCGCCACGGGGGGCCTGCTCGTCGTCGGGACAGGGTGGTTCGTCCATACGTCGTCGCGATGGGACGGAAGACGCGAACATCATGAAAGTCTGACGACAGGTCCTTTGCGTCCCCGCTCCTCTCGAGTTGTACGGGAGACAGCCCAATGGGAGCGTTCGGGTACGAGTACATAAGCGCCTGCGCGTACTGCGGGAAGCGGCCTTTCAGCGAGGGGCCCCACCACAGCGTGACCTGCGTTCGATACAAGCCGGATCTGGCGATCGACAGTGCGCTGGCACTGAGCGGGTACTGCCGGTTCTGTGGCGCCACGCCGTTTCTCGCGGGACCTCACCACTCCATGAGCTGTCGACGGTTCTTCGTGCTGGAATCGGTCATCGCCTCCCTCCCGGAGACCGGTACGTCGGACGACTCGGTTCGGTCGGACGTCGTGCCGACTCTCGAACATATCGTCGGTGTCTTTGAAGCGGCCGAGGTCCCGTTGCTCACCCTCGGAGAGGTCGCCACCGAGCTGAAGTGCTCGCCGGAGACGGTGCGAGACGGGCTGGAATGGCTCGTCGATGACGGCACACTCTACAGGAAGTCGACCGGGGCGTACTCGGAGGTGTTCCTGTTAGCCAAACGGCTCTCGGACTCGTAGCGCGGCGGCGCGCTTCGAATCGACGAGCGCCCCTCGATGGGCCTCGACCTCCCGGCAGACGAACCCGCTCCCCGGACCGTCGATGCGTGTCGGAGTCCAACGGTCGGCGACCTCACTACCCCGACACCGTACGTCGTAGGAAGCGACCAGAAGCGAACGCGACCACAGCGCCCTCTTTCACTGTTGATTACCCGCACGAAGGGAGGACGTCCAGCGGGGTCGCCCGGTCGTGAGTCGGTCAGTCGCCTTCTCCGGGCGTATCTACGGCCATCCTGTTCGGAAGTCGTCGGTACGTCTCCCGTGGGTTCGCAGAAACCTGCTGACCGGGTTCCTCCCCGACGTTACGTATCGCGATATGCGGTGTACGAGTCCGCCACATAACAGTTCCCGAGCGAGAAATAACGGAACTCCGACTATCTGAGCCGCTCTTCGAGGCAGACCTCGACGATGGAGCTGGCGATCTCCCACCCGCCGGTCAGCGGGTCGAGTTTGGTCTCGCCGAGGCGCTCGGCGTACTCGATAGGTACCTCGCGCACGCGATACCCCCGCGCGAGGGGACGGATGAGCAGCTCGGCCGAGAGGCCGGTGTTCTCCGTCCACTCGATCTGTTCTATCAGTTCGCGCCGGTACGCGCGCATCCCCGTCGTCGTGTCGTGGACCCGCCGACCGAGGAGGGCGCTCGCGAGGGCAGCGAACGCGTGGTTCCCGAGTCGGTTGAGTCGGGGCATCGTCCCGGCGCCGTGGTAGAGGCGGTCGCCGCTCACCACGTCGTAGCCCTCGTTGATGTGCTCGAGGAAGCGCGGGAGCGCCTCCATCGGGTAGGTGTCGTCGCAGTCGGTGGTGACGACGACCGGCCGGTCGGCGGCGAGCAGGGCCGCGCGGACGGCGACGCCGTACCCCTGTGGCTCCTGTTCGATGACGCGCGCGCCGTGCTCGCGGGCGATGTCGGGCGTCCGGTCGCTGGACCCGTCGACACAGACCACCTCGGCCCGCCCGTCGGTGACCCGCTCGATGTCCGTGAGAACCCGCCCGATGGCAGCCTCCTCGTTGTACGTCCCCATCACGACACTCACGTCGTCGAAGGTGTACCCCTCTGTCATCCCCCGAGACTCCTTCGAGCGCTCACTTTAGGCTTGCCAAAAACTTCGAGCGGCCCGCCCGCGGCAAAGACCATTCTAACATTAACATTTATGATAGACAACGTTGAGAGGGGTAGTAGGCGATGGTCGTTGGCCATCGCGGCACACACATCATGGACGAACGCTACCGGTACTCCCCCGAAGACGACGACGCGCCACTGGTTCCCGAACTGCCCCGCCCGACCGTCCGCCCCCGGACCGACGGCGGCCGACGCGCGGCCGAGCGGGTCCGCAGGCTCCCCGACCGACCGGTCGATACGCGCTACGCCGAGGAACGCACGCGCGACACCGAGGAACTGCTCCCGCTCGTGCCGGACCTCACGGGCCGTTACACGGACTGACCTCCCCGCCGGCGACCCGTCCGACGATTGATACGGCTCCGACCCCCAGACGAGATATGCGCCGGGGTCTCCGGAGTCCGACCGTCACCACCCTCCTCCTCGTCCTCGTCGTCTTCCTCCTCCAGAGCCTCGCGGCCGAGGCCGGGTGGAGCCGGAGCCTGTTCTCGCTGTCCCTCCCGCTCGACCGCCGCCCCTGGACCGTCGTGACGACGGTGTACGCCCACGACAGCGTCACACACCTCGCGGTCAACGCACTCGCCATCAGCATCCTCGGAGTGGGCCTCGAACAGGTCACGACCCCGCGGCGCTTCCACGCCTTCTTCCTCGGGACGGGCGCTATCGCGGCCGTGATGGAGGTGACCGTCTGGGGGCTGCTCGGCCAGCGCGTCGCCGTCGTCGGGGCGAGCGGGGCCGTCCTCGCGCTGTTCGGCTACGCGATGGTGGGCAACCCCCTCTCGCGGACGCTGCTCACGCGACTCGGCCTCGGCCCGCGCGGTGAGTCGGTGCTGTTCGTCGGCCTCGCCGCGGTCATCACGCTGGCCGCCGCCGCCCCGCGCGTCGCCCTCGTCGCCCACTTCACGGGCCTCCTGCTCGGCATCCTCGCGGGTCGGGCACGCCTGCTTCGCCCACGTCGGTCCGCCGCGCGCGCGTAGGACTCCGAGTTCGGACGAGTTATCACCCGCCGGCGAACAGACGGCGGCTGTGACACGACGCTACGGGACTGCGGCGACACGAGTCGCTCGCTCGCGCCGAGAGGGAACGTGGGGTGGACGCCGACCGACCGAGAGGGACGCCCTATGGCGGAATCGGGGCGAGTGACAACGGCTTTGTCCTCGCGCCCGTCCGGTGAGGGCATGCACGCCATCACCCAAAGCGGGTGGGTCGAGGTCATCACCGGCTGTATGTTCTCCGGGAAGACCGAGGAACTCATCCGCAGGCTCCGGCGCGCCGAAATCGCGGGCCAGTCGGTCGCCGTCTTCACCCCCGCGCTCGACGACCGTTACGGGGAGACGACCATCGGTTCGCACGACGGCCAGCACTGGGAGGCCACCGTCGTCGCGAACGAGGGCGAAGACGTCTACGAACTGCTCGACCACCTCGACGGCGAGCAGGTCGTCGCCATCGACGAGGCCAACTTCTTCTCCGAGGACCTCGTCGGCGTCTGCGAACGCCTCGCGGCCGACGGTCGGCGGGTCATCGTCAGTGGCACCGACCAGACGTTTCGGGGCGAACCGTTCACCCCCGTCCCACAGCTCGTCGCCCTCGCGGAGTACGTCGACAAACTGCAGGCTATCTGTACGGTCTGTGGCGAACCCGCCTCGCGCAACCAGCGACTCATCGACGGCGACCCCGCCCACGTCGACGACCCGACCATCATGGTCGGCGCCGAGGAGTCCTACCAGGCGCGCTGTCGGAACTGCCACACGCTGCGGACCGACTGAAGCTATTCGTCGGCCTCGCTATCGTCCTCGCCGCGCTCGTGACCGATGAGCCCGATGACGGGACGGACACCGACGACTCGGGCGAGCGGACCAACTGCCCTGACTGTGGCGCGCGCAACGATGTCGACGCCGGTACCTGCCACCACTGCGGGAGCGAGCTACCCGACCCGCTGTAGCGGGGCGTGCGTATCCGGTT
>CAYYSW010000031.1:0-1874 GCA_964474395.1 uncultured Halobacteriales archaeon | reverse complement strand
GCCCTAGACGGCACGTGCGGAACCCGGTTCCCGATGGTGCCATCGCCACGACGACGACCGCCTCCCGCGCTCCAGAAGGGCCAACTACCCGCCCCGCGTCCCCGGGGTATGAGCTTCGACACCTCCCGGGGGGCCGCCCGACGGCGCGACGAGTCCGACCCCCTCGCGCCGTTCCGCGACCGCTTCGTCCTCCCCGACGACCTGTACATGGACGGCAACTCGCTCGGCCCCCTCTCGACGGACGCCGAACGGACGCTCGACCGGGTCGTCGAGGAGTGGCGCGAGGACGGCATCCGCGGGTGGACCGACGGCGACCCGCCGTGGTTCGAGTACGCCGAGTACCTCGGCGGACGGCTGGCCCCCCTCGTCGGTGCGCGCGACGACGAGGTGGTCGTCGCCAACTCCACGACGGTCAACGTTCACACCCTCGTGGCGACGTTCTACGACCTGCTGGAGGGGACCCCGACGGTCCTCGTCGACGAGCTCGACTTCCCGACGGACCACTATGCCATCCGCGCACAGCTCCGCCAGCGCGACCTCGACCCCGACGACCACCTCACCGTGGTCGAATCGCGCGACGGCCGGACCATCGCGGCCGAGGACGTCGTGCGCGCGATGGACACCGAGGACGTGGGACTGGTCTTCCTGCCGAGCGTCCTCTACCGCTCGGGGCAGTTGCTCGATATGGAGCGAATTGCCCGCGCCGCGAGGGAACGGGAGGTCCTCGTCGGGTTCGACCTCGCCCATTCCGTCGGCGTCGTCCCCCACGACCTCTCGGACCTCGGCGTGGACTTCGCCGTCTGGTGTCACTACAAGTACCTCAACGCCGGACCGGGGGCCGTCGCCGGCCTCTACGTCAACCGCGAGCACCACGGCGTGACGCCGGCGCTCGCCGGCTGGTGGGGCCACGAGAAGGAGACGCAGTTCGAGATGAACACGGAGTACACGCCCGCCCGAAGCGCCGGAGCGTTCCAGATCGGGACGGTCCCGATGCTCGCCGCCGCGCCGCTGGAGGGGGCACTGGACGTCGTCCGGGAGGCCGGCATCGACGCCATCCGGGAAAAGTCCGTCGCGCTCACCGAGTACCTCGTCTCGCTCGTGGACGGGATACCGGAGTGCGAGGTGGGGTCGCCCCGCGAGGCCGACCGTCGGGGCGGCCACGTCGCCGTCGAACACCCCGAGGGCTACCGTATCACGCGGGCGCTGAAAGCCCGCGGGGTCGTCACCGATTTCAGGCCGCCGAACGTCGTCCGGGTCTGTCCGGCGCCGCTCTACGTCGGGTTCGAGGACGTCTGGCGGGTCGTCGACCACCTGCGGGCGGTCGTCGAGACCCGCGAGTACGAGGAGTTCGAACCGCGAGAAGGAGGGGTCAGCTAGCGAGGGAGGTCAGTCGGGTCAGTCGGCGGCCGCCGAGTGGCCCTGCCCGCGTCCCTCCGCCTCCAGCAGTTCGCGGTAGCGGTTGCGGATGGTGACCTCGCTGACGTCGGTCACCTCGGAGACGGCGCTCTGGGTGAGCGAGGCGTTCGTCAGCAGGCCGGCGGCGTACAGCGCCGCGGCCGCGAGGCCGACCGGCGACTTGCCGCTGTGGAGTCCCTCGTTTTTCGCCTGCCGGAGGAGGCGGTGGGCGCGTTCCTCCAGTTCGTCGCTCACGTCGAGTTCGGAGGCGTACTGGGCGACGTAATCCTCCGGGTCCGGCGGCTGGACCTCCAGTTTGAGCTCGCGGACGATGTACCGGTACGTCCGGGTGAACTCGGTCTCGCCGACGCGACTGACGGCGGCGACGTCGCCGAGCAGCGCCGCCAGGCCCTCGGGGCCGCCGGCGGAGTCCACCGCCGCGGAGGCGACGCCCGCGAAGGACCGGCAGGGCAGCACGT
>CAYYSW010000030.1:12310-14075 GCA_964474395.1 uncultured Halobacteriales archaeon | reverse complement strand
CGGTGGCCTCGCCGTCGAGCATGATGGGCATGTGCTCGGCGATGAACTTCGTCTCGGCGTCCTTCGGGGAGTACTGCAGGCCCGTCTCGTTGTCGTAGAGGGCCAGTTCCTCGGCGTAGCGTTCGACCTCGTCGGTTCGGGCTTTGAACTCGTCGATGCCGATGAGCGCGCGGGTGTAGTCGGCCACCAGGACCGACAGCGCCTGTGCGGTCCCGCCTGCCGAGCGAATCGGACCGGCGTAGTAGATGTTGATGAACTCGGTGCCGTCGTCGTTCTCCAGCAGTTCGACCCGGTCGATACCCTCGATGGGTGCGGCGACGACGCCTTCGGTCAGGAGGGCGACGGCGGTTCGGACCGCGCCTTCGACCTTGCCGGCGCGGGTGTCGTAGTCGCCGACCTTGCCGTCAGCGAAGTCGGCGGCGAGTTCGAGGGCGGCCTCCTCACGCGAGAGGTCGGGATCTTCCTCCATCTCGCGGACGCGTTCGGCGACCCCGTCGATGCCGAGGATGTTCTCGACGCGGTCGGCCATGTCCTTCGCGACGGGGATCTCGACCTCCGGCTCCGGGTCGCCCCCGCGGGTCTTCGCCTCCTCCGCGACGGCGAAGGCCTCGTCCAGTCTGGACTCCAGGCGCTCGAAGTAGCGCTCGTCGCTCGGTCTCATCGTCCCCTCGCGCGTGCCGTGGGTCCCCTGAACTCGCGTGCGGGGCGGACGCGAGCGTCCCCTTCGTGCATACAGTGGGGTGCGACGACGCGGGCAAAAGTCTTCACTTCCACTCGACGGTGGTGGTGCAGGCGCGCCGCGCACCAACACTTTTGCCACCGTGCTACGCGCCCCCGTGTATGGCAGACACGGACACGACCGTCGGATTCGTCGGACTCGGCATCATGGGCCTCCCGATGGCGAAGAACCTCCTCGACGCGGGGTACGACGTAGTGGGGTACAACCGCTCTCCCGAAGCGGTCGAGGAACTCGCCGACCACGGCGGACAGGCCGGCAACTCCCCGCGGGACGTCGCCGAACGGACGGACGTCGTCATCACCTGTCTCCCGGACTCGCCGGACGTCGAGCGGGCCGTCCTCGGCGACGAGGAGGAGGCGGACCCCATCGCGGACGGCGTGAACGAGGGCACGACCCTCATCGACATGTCCACCATCTCGCCGACCGTCACCGAGGCCGTCGCAGCGGAGCTGAACGACCGCGGCGCGGCGATGCTCGATGCGCCCATCAGCGGCGGCGAGGAGGGCGCCATCGAGGGCACCCTCTCGATAATGGTCGGCGGGGACGCGGACGTCCTCGAGGAACACCGCGACCTGCTGGACGTGATGGGTGAGACGGTCACTCACTGCGGACCCAACGGCGCGGGGCAGGTGACGAAAGCCTGCAATCAGATCGTCGTCGCCACCACGAACGTCGCCGTCAGCGAGGCGCTCGTCTTCGCCGAGAAGGCGGGCGCGGACCTCGAAGCCGTCGTCGACGCCATCAGCGGCGGCGCGGCGGGGTGCTGGACGCTCGACAACCGCGCGCCGAGCATGATCCGCGGCGACTTCGACCCCGGCTTCTTCGCGGAGTACCAGTACAAGGACCTCCGCATCGCCACCGACGCCGGCGAGGCCTTCGAGGCGCCCATGCCGGGCACCGAACTCGTCCACGAACTCTACAAGTCGATGGTCGCGAACGGGATGGGCCGGGACGACAACTCCGGGGTCATGCAGGTCATCGAGCAGCTGGCGGGCGCGGAGGCGAGAATCGACGGCGTCGGGGGGG
>CAYYSW010000030.1:0-12300 GCA_964474395.1 uncultured Halobacteriales archaeon | reverse complement strand
GGACGACCACGAACTCCGCGAGGTCGCGGAGGTACTCCATCGCCTGCCCCTGTTTGCTGCTCTCCGGGATGCGGGCCGTGTCCAGTGCGTCGAGGGCGGCGTCGGCCTGGTCGCGGGCACGCTGGTTCGCCTCCTCGGGGGTGATGTCGGTTATCTGGACGAGCGAGGGCCGCTCCATCACCTCGTCCTGTCCGGCGGGCTTTCCGAGGAGGGTGGAGTCGGCGGTGGCGTCGAGGACGTCGTCGCGTATCTGGAAGGCGATGCCGACGCGCTCGGCGTACTGGCCGAACGCCTCGACGGTGTAGCCGTCCGCGTCGGCCGCGATGGCGCCCAGTTCGGCGGCGGCGCGGAACAGCGCTCCCGTCTTCCGGCGCGCGAGGGTCATGTACTCCTGTTCGGTGGTGGGCTGGGCGACGAGTTCCGTCGCCTCCCCCTCGCCGAGTTCGACCATCGCCTCCGCGACCACCTGCATCGCCTCCTCGTCGCTGGAGAACAGCGCGAACGCCTCGCCGAGCAGTCCGTCGGAGGCGACGAGCGCCGGGCCGTAGCCGTAGCGGGTCCACGCCGCGTCCACCCCGCGGCGGAGTTCGGACTCGTCGATGATGTCGTCGATGACCAGCGAGGCGTTGTGGACGAGTTCGATGCCCACCGCGAAGTCGAGGGCGTCCTCGGTCGCTCCCCCCGCGACCTCGCAGGCGAGGACGGTCACGGTCGGGCGCACGCGTTTGCCTCCGGAGAGCGAGACGTGGCGCACCTGCTCGGCGAGTTCCGACGGTTCGACCCCGTCGAGGACCTCCTCCAGTCGGTCCTCCACGCGTCCGCGCCGGGACTCCAGATACTCCATCGCGTATAAAGAGGGGTTGACGTGGTTTGTAGGTGACGAAACCGGGGACGGTCGAACCGACGCCAGTCGCGCCCGCAGGGCGAGGAACGTCGGTTCCGTCGAGACGCGGTCGTAGGACTTCCGCTCGGCCTCGCGGAACGTCGCCGTCGGTTCCCACTCGTCGAAGCGCTCCCGCGCGAAGTAGTCCTCGCCGACCCCGTCGAAGTCGGCGTCGACCATCGTCTCGTAGGCGTCGAGGGCGATGGGGGATCGGGCGTCCTCGGGTACGGTCCTCGACTCCCGAGTGGGCGACGAAAGCGCGGTCGATGTGTCGCCGTGGCTGTTCGGGACGCGAAAGAACGGTGAACTCGGGGGACCCGCTTACGGCGCTTCGCCGCCGAACTCCTCGATGAGCTCGGGCACCACGTCGAAGAGGTCGTCGACGATGGCGTAGTCGGCGATGTCCATGATGGGCGCGTTCGGGTCGGTGTTGATGGCGACGATGGTCTCGCTGCCCTTCATCCCGGCGACGTGCTGGACGGCCCCGGAGATACCGACGGCGATGTACACCTTCGGCGTGACGACCTTGCCGGACTGGCCGACCTGCCGGTTCTTCGGGAGCCACCCGGAGTCCACGATGGGGCGGGACGAGGAGAGCGTCGCGCCGAGGGCGTCCGCGAGTGCCTCGACGAGTTCGATGTTCTCCTCCTCCTCGATGCCGCGACCCACGCTCACGAGGACGTCGGCGTCGCTGATGTCCACGTCGCCCCCGCCGACCTCCTCGAAGCCGGTGACCGTCGAACGGACCTGCGACTCGTCGATGTCGGCGTCGAACGACTGGACCTCGGCGCTGCCCTCGCCCTCGGTCTGGGGCCACTCGGCGGGGCGGACCGTAATGGCGACCTCGCTGGCGTCGACCTCGACGGTCGTCGCCACCTTCGAGGCGTACATCTCGCGGGTGATCTCGAAGCTACCGTTCGCGTCGAGCCCGATGGCGTCCGTGACCAGCGGGACGTCGAGGCGCTCGGCGACCGCGGGCGCGTAGTCCAGCCCGTTGACCGAGTTGGGTACCAGAAGTGCCGTGGGAGCGACCTCGGCGTAGAGCTGCTCGATGGCCTGTACGTAGACGTCGTGGTTGAACTCCTCGCCCTCCGCGACGGTGTGGATGGCGTCGACGCCCTCGACGTTCAGCTCCTCGGCGAAGGCGTCCACGTCGCCGCCGATGACGGCGAGGTGCAGGTCGCCGCCCTGCGCGTCGGCGAGTTCGCGGCCCGCGGTGACCATCTCGAAGGAGACGTCACGCAGGGAGCCACGGCGGTGTTCGGTCAGTGCGAGGACGTCGCTCATCCCTCGACCACCCCCTTGTCCCGCAGGAGTTCAGCCAACTGTGCGGCCTCCTCGTCGGCGCCGCCCTCGAAGGTGACGACGTCGCTCTCGCTTTCGGGTTCGAACATGGCGGTGCGCTCGACGGACGACTCGACGACGCTCTCGTCGAGACCGAGATCCTCCAGCCCCTGTACGTCGAGGGGCTTCGACTGCGCCTGTCGGATGCCCCGGAGGCTGGCGTAGCGCGGTTCGTTGATACCGGTCTGGATGGTCAACACGGCGGGTAGCTCGACGTCGGTGAGCTCCTCGACGCCGCCCTCTAGTTCCCGGCGGACGTGTGCGGTGTCGCCGTCCAGTTCGAGGTCGTTGACGACCGCGGCCCACTCGTAGCCGGCGACCTCGGCGACGGAGACGCCGGTCGCCCCGTAGCCGTCGTCGTTGGCCTGTACGCCCGTCAGGACGAGGTCGGGGTCCTCGGCCTCGACGACCGCCGAGAGGATGTCGGCTTTCGCGCTCACGTCGAGGGTGTCCGCGCCCGCGAGGGTGTCGTCCCAGACGCGGATGGCGCGGTCGACGCCCTTCGCCAGCGCCATGCGGATGGTCTCCTCGGTGCGCTCCTCCCCGACAGTGACGGAGACGACCTCCACGTCGTCGCCCGCTTCGGCGATCTGGACCGCCTCCTCGATGGCGTAGTCGTCCCACTCGTTGAGGTCGTACTCGAGGTACCGTTCGTCGATGTCGAGGCCGTCGATCTCGAACTCGTCTTCGGCCTCTGCCACCTCCTTTACGGCGACCAGTATTTTCATGCGTCCGCTAGTCACGACCCTGTTGGGTTAAACGTTTAGAAACCGCCAGTGGGCGTGCTACTCGTTCCTGTCGCCGATACCGGTCTCCACGCCGGGAAGGCTGATGAGGTTCTCGCGACCGATGCGGAGCTTGTCGACCCGCCCGGCGTCGTCCATCGCCGAGAGCAGTTGGGAGACCTTCGCGTTCGACCAGCCGGTCTCGGTGACGATGTCGGCCTGTCGCATCCGCCCGCCGTTGGCCCGGAGCAACCGCTCGACGCGCTCCTCGTCGCTCAGCAGCTCCTCGTCGATGTCGTCGTCCTCGTCGGGCGTGGCGACGTCCCCGGCGGCACTCCCGCCCGCGACGGCCGCCGCGCCCGCCCCGCCGCCGTCGGTGTCCAGGGCGGACGCCGCCAGGTCCCCGTCGCGGGAGGCGAACACGTAGGCGCCGAGAGCGACGGTCCCGACGACGAGCGCCACGCTCCCGAACAGCGGCATGGAGAAGCCCTCCGTCGGGCCGTCCTCGTCGCCGGGACCGCTGCCGTTGCCGTCGCCGGGCGGCGTGCTCACGTTCGGTCCCTGTCCGGGGGTCGTGGGCGTCACCCGTCCCCGTTCGAGCACCACGTCGAGGTCGGTATCGTCGAACTCCGTCGGGCCGCGCCACACCAGCGCGCCGTCCTCGATGGGTGCGTTGGCGTCGAGCAGCGTGTAGCCGTCCGGGAGCTCCATGACGAGCCGTTGTTCGCCGGTGAGTCCCGGCAGCCACGTCCCGTCGGGCGTCTCGAAGGCGTCGCCGACCCGCAGGGTGTCACCTTCGACCGACGAGAAGTTGCGCCACTCGAAGGAGAGCGCCAGCCGACCGGTGGCGTTGCCCGGGGTCGTCCCGTTGTCGACGATCGCCTCGTAGCTCACGTTGCCGAGCGACATCCGCCGGTCGGCCGTCTCGTTCGCGGCCGCGACGGCACGCCGGAAGGGACCGACTGAGTAGCCTCCCCCGCGGCCTCCGCGCTCGAAGTCCTCGCCGAGCGCGGCGAAGGCGGCCGTCTCGTTCGACCCGTTGAGTGCGAAGGTCGTCGAGACGGTGATGTGCGCGTCGCCGTCGGCCCGCAGGTCGATAGTGATGGTGGTCCCGGTGTGGTCCGGGGACCCGTCGCTGGGTGCTGTCTGTGCCGCCAGCCCCGGTCCGGCGAGCACGAGCAGACAGACGGCGATGTGGAGGGCGGCGTGCAACCCGGACCGCATATACGTGAGCGACTCGCCTCCCGGGCAGCAAAACACTTTCCATCACCGTGACCCCTGAACGAATCCGCCGAGGCGCGTCTTTTTATATTTCGGGCTACATGCCTGTAGCAAATGCGCCGCCCCCTCCTCGTCGCACTGGCGCTCTGCTGTGTCCTCTCGGTCGGGGTCACGGCGGCGCCACTCGCCTCCCCTTCCGCGGCCGGAGCGGCCGCCTCCGACGTGCGGCCGTTCGGGTCCGCATCCGACGCCCGGCCGTCGGCGGTACCGGCCACCGCCCACCTCCAGTCGGCCTGTGCCGACAGCCCCTTCGTCGTCTGCGTTCCGGACACGACGAACTACCTCGCGCCCCCCCGCGAGGAGGTCGTCGTGACGAGGTACAACCACACGGGGCTCGACCTCTCGGCGACCCTCGCCGTCGAGACGACGGCCCTCGAGGGGCAGTTCCGCGACGAGACCCTCCAGGCCGCGTTCTCCGCCGCCGACACCGACGCCGCCAGGCGCGCGGTCCTCGAACGCTACACGGCGCGGGTCGAGACCCGCACCGAGATGCTCCGGGAGACCGAACGCGAGGCGCTCGCGGCGTTCAACGCCGGCACCGTGACGACGAACAGCTACCTGCGGACGCTCGCGGAACTCGACGCCGCCGGCGACCGGCTCCGGGGGACAGTCGACCGGCTCGACAGCTACCGCCTTCGGGTCCAGGAGTCGGACGTGACCGGACAGCGCCTCGACGCCATCGAGGCGGACCTCGTCGCCCTCGACGGTCCCATCCGTGAGCGGATCCAGAGCGTTCACGCGGGGGTGCGCCCCCCGATGCGAGTGTTCGTCGAGACGAGCGCCGACGGGGTCACCCTCTCTGCCATCGTCGAGAAGAACGGCCAGCGGACCTTCCTCCGGGAGACGTATCTCGGGGACGTCCGGCGACAGTCCAGCGGCCCGGACCAGTACGAGGACAACCTCGGCAACGCCGTCCGGCGCGTCCAGGAACTCTACCCGTGGGCGACGCAGAACGGGCTGGTCCAGACCGACCGGTACGCCGACGTGTACAAGATATGGTTCACCACCAACGACGAGGGCTTCTGGCTCGAGACGTTCCTCGACGGCCAGAGCGGCACCGTCTTCGCCGAACGCCAGGAGAAGGAAGTCGCGTCCATCCCGACGACGACCAAGCGCAAGGCCAACGCGACGGCCGGCCTCGCGCTCACCATCGAGCGGACCCACGAGGGCGGCCCCCTCAACGTCACCGTCACCGACCCGGAGACGAACGAGCCCCTCGACGCGCGGGTCGCCGTGAACAACCGGACCGTCGGCCGGACCGGGGCCAACGGGAGTCTCTGGACGGTGATGCCCCGGTCGGTCATCGTGACCATCACGGCCGAACGCGACGGCGAGCGCGTCACCGCGACGATATTCGCGCGCGAGCAACGCTCGCTCCGGGGTCCCGCCGCAGGCCCCTCGTTCTGACCCATCCCCGGAGTTCTTGTAGGGTGGCGCGGCCAGTCCCGTCGTGTCCCGTACGCTCCCGTCCGTCGGCGACTTCGAGACCGCCAGCGACCGAGCGTTCGCGCCGGTCGCCGCCGTCCTGCTGGTCGCGCTGACGGTCCTGCTGGCGGCGGGCGTCGGCGCGACGGCGCTCTCCGTCGAGCCCACCGACCCGCCGGCGCGGGCCGCCTTCGACGTTGAGGCCGACGGTTCGGGGCGCATCGCGGTCACCTACCTCGCGGGCGACCCCCTCCCGACGACCGCGCTCGACGTGCGACTCCGGGTGGACGGCGAGCCCATCGCCCACCAGCCGCCGGTCCCGTTCTTCGCGGCCCGGGGCTTCGAGAGCGGCCCGACGGGGCCGTTCAACAGCGCGTGGGAGGGGCGGTGGGTACCGGGCGTCACCGGAACCCTCCGCCTCGCTGGGACGAACACGCGGCTGTCGGCTGGGTCGCTCGTCGCGGTACGGGTCGTCGTCGACGGGTCGGTGGTGGCCGTCGCGGAGGTGCGCCTCTAGGCGACGGACTCGACCTCGTCCTCGTCGGTCTCGGCCCCCGGCGCGCGGGCGACCGTCGTGATGGCGATCTCCGGGCTGTAGTCGGGCCCCTGGAAGTGGTGTTCGAACTCCTCGAAGCCCGCCTCGCGGAACATCCGGTCGGCCTCCTCCGCGTCGTAGAACAGCATGATGGCGTCCGCGAGCTTCTGGAACACCCCTGTCCGGGGGTAGTTCGGGCCGACGACGAGGACGGGCCCGCCGGGTTTGACGACGCGGCGGAACTCCGCGAGCGTCGCGACCGGGTCCGGCCAGTACTCGATGGACCCCGACGACCAGACGGCATCGAAGGTGTCGTCGGCGAACGGCAGGCGTTCGGCGTCCCCGAGGTGGAACTGGACGGGACCGCGCTTGCCGAACTTCTCGTAGGCCTTCTCCAGCTGGTGGGGGCTCTGGTCGAGGCCGTAGAGGTCCTCGGTGACCTCCAGCAGGCCCTCGGTGGCGAAGCCGGTGCCACAGCCGACGTCGAGGACCCGGTCGCCGGCCTCGATGCCGAACAGGTCGATGGCCTCCGTGCGCATCTCCTCGTTCCAGACGAACGGGTTCACCTGGTCGTACACCTTCGAGAGGTACTTGTAGAACAGCCGCGCGCGGGCCTTGTTCTCGAGGACTCCCATTGTCGGTTTTTGGTGGCTCGGCGGCATAGTTCTGCGGATTCGTGGGCGCACCCCGGGGGGTTCGGGGGCAGCCTCGCAACGTGCGCGCGCTTCGCAACTACCAAATAGCCGCTCTGGTTATCTCCTCACATCATTATGGCCAGACCCGAGGTCCTTGACAGAATCAAGGAGGCCGAGCGCGAGGCCGACGAGATCGTCGCGGAGGCCGAGGAGGCCCGTGACGAGCGCATCTCGGAGGCTCGCGAGCGTGCCGACGACATCCGCGAACAGGCCCGCGCGGAGGCCGACGAGATGGAAGAAGAGCGTCTCGCCGAGGCCCGCGCCGGTATCGAGGAGGAACGCGAGTCCATCCTCGAGGCGGGCCGGACCGAACGGGCCGAACTCGAAGAGCAGGCCCGCGAACGCGAACCCGAGGTCGTCGAGGAGGTGCTCGACCGCTTCAAGGAGGCCGTCCATGCTCAGACCTGAGCGGATGAGCCGGGTGTCGGTCACCGGCTCCAAGCAGGTGCTCGACGAGGCCATCGAGACCATCCACGAACTGCGCCTGCTGCACATGACCGACTACGACGGTGCGTACGAGGGTTTCACCCCCGGCGACCCCATGGAGGGGGCCAACGAGGCGTCCGAGATGCTCGTCACCGTCCGCTCGCTCCAGTCCATCCTCGACGTCACCGACGAGGAGGCGACGGACGCCCGCATCGTCGACGACGACGAACTCGCCGCCGAACTGGAGTCGATCCGCGTCGAGGTCAACGAACTCGACGACCGGCGCGACGAACTGCGCGACGAACTGCGGGCCGTCGAGGAGCGCATCGCCGCGGTCGAACCCTTCGCGAAACTGGGTATCGACCTCGACCTGCTCCGCGGGTACGACACGCTCTCGGTCGCCGTCGGTGACGGCGACGCCGACCGTGTCCGGGAGGCCCTCGCGGAGTCGGCCATCGAGGACTACGAGGTGTACAGCGAGGAGGGCGTCGTCGCCGTCTTCGCGCGGACCGACGATCTCTCGGACGTGCTCGTCGAGGCGGAGTTCACCGCCTACGACGTCCCCGAGGCCGATTCGAGTCCCGAGGAGTACCTCCGGGAGCTCCGGGAGGAACGACAGGACCTCCGGTCTCGTCTCGACAGCGTCGAGGGCGAACTCGGCGAGCTGCGCGAGGAGGTCGGGGGCTTCCTGCTGGCGGCCGAGGAGAAACTCGTCATCCAGGTCCAGCGCCAGGAGGCGCCGCTGTCCTTCGCGACGACGGACAACGCCTTCGTCGCGGAGGGCTGGATTCCCACGAAGCGGTTCGTGGACCTCGCGGAGGGCCTCCACCAGGAGGTCGGCGACCACGTCGAGGTCGACGAACTCGAACGCGCCCAGTACGACGGTGAGGGTCGCGTCGTCGACCGCGAGGACGTCGGCGGCGCCCCCGGAACCCCCGAGCCGACCGCGGCCGACGGCGGCGAAGTCGTCGCGGACGGCGGGCACGCGAACGCCGACGACGGTGGCCACCGGTCGGACGCGGTCGACGCGACCGGCAGCGGTCACGACGAGCGCACCCACGGTGGGAGCGTCGCGCCGCCAGTCATCCAGGACAACCCCGACATCGTCAAGCCCTTCGAGTCGCTGGTCGAGGTCGTCAACCGCCCGAAGTACTCCGAACTTGACCCGACGGTGGTCCTGTTCCTCACCTTCCCGCTGTTCTTCGGGTTCATGATCGGCGACCTCGGCTACGGGTTGCTGTACATGGGGATCGGCTACGCCATCATGCGGCGCTTCGAGAGCGACATGGTGCGCAGCCTCGGTGCCATCGCGCTGTGGGCTGGCGGCTTCACCGCGCTGTTCGGCGTGTTGTACGGCGAGTTCTTCGGACTGCACCAGCTCGGTGACATCCTGTGGGGCGGCAGCCCGCCCATCCACAAGGGCCTGCAGCCGCACTACATCTACTACGCCCAGGGCTGGCTCCTGTTGAGCGTCATCGTCGGCGTGGCCCACCTCGTGGTCGGTCGGCTGTTCGACTTCTACGAGAACCTCAGTCACGGCTTCGCCGAGGCGTTCCTCGAGAGCTTCTCGTGGATCATGCTGACCGTCGGGCTGTGGGTGTGGGTGTTCAGCACCATGGCCGAGAGCGCGAAACCGCCGTTCATGTTCACCGTGTTCGGAAGCGGCGAGAAGACGGCGCTCCCGCTCGGCTTCACCGGGTTCTCCCCGACGGTCGGGCTCGCTGGTCTCGCCGTCGCCGCTATCGGCCTCGCGATGGTCATCTACGCGGAGGGCGGTATCGGCCTCATCGAGTCCATCACGCAGGGCTTCGGGCACGTCGTCTCGTACACCCGAATCGCGGCGGTGCTGTTGGCGAAAGCCGGCATGGCGCTGGCCGTGAACCTGCTGGTGTTCGGCGCGTACGCCCACGACGGGGAGTTCCACCTCATCTTCTTCTCCACCCCGGAGGAGGTGCAGGCGGCCCAGGAGGCCGGTGAGGTCATCTTCTCGGGGCTGTTCAACGGCGAGGGCGCCGTGATGCTCGTCCTCGGACTCATCTTCGGCGTCGTCGTGCTCGTGCTCGGGCACCTCCTCGTGCTCGTCCTCGGTATCACGAGCGCCGGCCTGCAGGCCGTGCGTCTCGAGTACGTGGAGTTCTTCGGGAAGTTCTACGAGGGCGGCGGCGAGGCCTACTCGCCGTTCGGCTACGAGCGCCGCTACACGACGGAAGACTGACCCCGTCGGCGCTCGTCGGCCTCTTTTTGACGAACCTATATAGAGAGTCGTCCAGCATGACAAACCTTGCGATTCGGGCGGTTATCACGTCCCTCGCCGGCGAACTTGGGAAGCTTTATGGAGTCGCTACGTTGAGTCCCAACTGTTCGGTTACGAGCGAACCATCCCGGAATCCATGCTAGAACTCGCACTCGCATTCGTCAGCACGTTCGTACTGCCCCTTCAGGAACAGGCCGCCGCCGCCCCGGCCATCCCCGCCACATCGGGTGCCGCACTCGCCGTCGGTCTCGCTGCCATCGGCGCAGGGTACGCGGAGCGCGGTATCGGCGCGGCGGCAGTCGGCGCCATCGCGGAGGACGAGAGCATGTTCGGTCGTGGCCTCATCCTGACGGTCCTGCCCGAGACAATCGTCATCCTCGCGCTGGTCGTCGTCTTCCTGACGCTGTAAACCGTTTCCCTATTTATTACGCATGAGCCTTGATACGGTCGTAGAGGACATCCGAGAACAAGCCCGCGCGCGTGCGGAGGAGATTCGTTCGGACGCCGACGAGCGTGCCGAAGGGATCGTCGCCGACGCGGAAGCGGACGCCGAGGAGATCCTCGAAGAACGGGAAGCAGCGGTCGAACGACAGATAGCACAGGAGCGCGAACAGAAGCTCTCCAGCGCGAAACTCGAAGCCAAGCAGATGCGCCTCGAAGCCCGCCGCGACGTCCTCGAGGACGTCCGCGAGAGCGTCGAGGAACAGATCGCGCGGATGGAGGACGACCGCGAAGAGCTGACCCGCATCCTGCTGGAGGACGCCGCCGAGGAGTTCGACGACACCTCGTCCGTGCAGGTGTACGGTCGGCCGGACGACGCCGGACTGCTCACCGGCATCCTCGCCGACTACGAGGGTTACGAACACGCCGGTGACGTCGATTGTCTCGGCGGTGTCGTCGTGGAGAGCGAGACCTCGCGTGTCCGTGTGAACAACACCTTCGACTCCGTGCTCGCCGACGTCTGGGAGGACAACCTCCGCGAGGTGAGCGGGGAGCTGTTCGACGGACAGGGACGGGCACAATGAACACGCCGGGCCAGGCAGCGAACTACGAGTACGTCACCGCCCGCGCCCGGTCGCGCCGTGCGGCCCTCTTCGACGCGGACGACTACCGCAAACTGGTCCGCATGGGGCCGGGCGAGATCGCCCGGTTCATGGAGGAGTCGGAGTACGAAGAGGAGATGAACGCACTCGGCGCGCGCTACTCCGGCGTCGACCTCATCGAGTACGCGCTCAACCGCAACCTCGCGAAGCACTTCGAGGACATGCTGCGCTTCGCCGAGGGGAAGCTGTACGACTACATCGCGCGGTACCTGCGGAAGTTCGACGCCTGGAACGTCAAGACGGTCATCCGCGGCATCTACGCCGGGGCCGACCGGCAGTCGGTCGAGGACGACCTCATCCGTGCGGGCGAGTTCTCCGACCGCCTGCTCGACAGCCTCGTCGAGGCCGAGTCCATCGAGATGGTCGTCGAACGGCTCGACGGCACCATCTTCGGCGACCCGCTCGCCGCGGCCCTCGAGGAGTTCGAGACGTCGGGCGTGCTGGTCCCCCTCGAGAACGCCGTCGACCGCGCGTACTACCGGCTGCTCCTCTCGGACCTGCCGAGCGAGCCGAACCGGCCGACGAGCCTGTACATCGAGTTTCTGGAGGCCGAGATCGACTTCCGGAACATCCGCAACGCGTTGCGGCTGGCGCGCTCGGGCGCGGACATCGACCCCGCGGAGTACTACATCCCGGGCGGGCGACTGTTCGACGAGGACGAGATCCGCAACCTCGTGAACAACCCCGACCAGCTCGTCGAGCGCATCCGGAACAGCACGTACGGGAACGACCTTGACGCGGCGCTCGGTGACCTCGACGCAGCGGGGAGTCTCATCGAGTTCGAACTGGCGCTCGAACGGGCGCTGCTCGAGTACTCGGACACCCTCTCGAGCCGCTACCCGGTGTCGGTGTGCCCGGTGCTCGCGTACATCCTCGCGAAGGAGCGCGAGGTGGACAACATCCGAGCTATCGCCCGCGGCAAGGAGGCGGGACTCTCGGAGGACGAAATCGAGGAGGAACTCGTCGTACAATGAGTCAGGAGATCGGAGTCATCGGCAGTCCCGAGTTCACGACGGGGTTCCGACTGGCGGGCGTCCGCCGGTTCGCGAACGTCCCCGACGAAGACAAACCGGAGGAGCTCGATAGTGCCGTCGAGGAGATGCTCGCCGCGGAGGACGTCGGTATCGTCGTGATGCACGACGAGGACTTAGAGCACCTCTCGCGGAACGTCCGCAAGAGCGCGGAGACGAGCGTCGAACCCGTCCTCGTCACGCTGGGCGGGTCCGCCGGGAGCGGCGGTCTGCGCGAGCAGATCAAGCGTGCCATCGGGATCGACCTGATGGAAGAAGACGAAGACCAACAATGAGCCAAGCACAAGACATCGACATCGACGACGCCGACGGCGTCATCGAGAGCGTGAGCGGTCCGGTCGTGACCGCCGTGGACCTCGACGCCCGGATGAACGACGTCGTGTACGTCGGCGAGGAAGGGCTGATGGGCGAGGTCATCGAGATCGAAGGGAACCTGACCACGATTCAGGTGTACGAGGAGACCTCGGCCGTCGCGCCGGGCGAACCCGTCACGAACACGGGCGAGCCCCTCTCCGTGGACCTCGGGCCGGGCATGCTGGACTCCATCTACGACGGCGTCCAGCGCCCGCTCGACGTCCTCGAAGAGCAGATGGGCGCG
>CAYYSW010000029.1:12726-14119 GCA_964474395.1 uncultured Halobacteriales archaeon | reverse complement strand
GCGGCCTGCCGGACGTCGTGGACTTCGAGGGCATCGTCGAACCCGTCCGCGACCTCTACAAGGACGAGGTGCGCGACGTGGCCCGGGAACTGGGGCTCGACGAACTCGTCGCCGAGCGGATGCCGTTCCCCGGCCCCGGCCTCGCGGTGCGCATCATCGGCGAGATAACCGAGGAGAAACTGGAGGTGGCCCGCGAGGCCACCTACATCGTCGAGGAGGAACTGGAGGAGTACGACCCGTGGCAGGCGTTCGCCGCCGTCCTCGGGAAGGCGACGGGCGTCAAGGGCGACAACCGCGTCCACGGCCACGTGGTCGCCATCCGGTCGGTCGAGTCACGCGACGGGATGACCGCCCGGGCACAGGAACTCAACTGGTCGACCCTCCAGCGCATCCAGTCGCGCATCACGGGCGAACTACCCGAGGTGGCGCGCGTCCTCTATGACGTCACCCATAAACCCCCGGCGACAATCGAGTACGAGTGAACACGATGCGCGCGATTATCGTCGGTAACGACCCGGACGACGTCGGTGCGGCACTCGAAAACCACGGTGTGGACGTCGCGTACGCGGCGGGCACCGGCAACCGTGACTCGCTGACCGAGGCGGGCGTCGCCGACGCCGACCTGCTGGTCGTGACGGACGTCGGCCTCGCCACCTCCATCCCCGTCGCCCGGGAGGACAACGAGGACATCCGCGTGGTCGTCTACTCGCGGGACTCCCTGCCGGAGTTCGCCCGCACGAGCGCGGAGCTCATCCTCGACCCCGAACTGATGAGCCCCGAGACGGTCGCCGAGGAACTGGCCTGACCGCCGGGGTCCGCTCGCGGCAACCGGCGCACGGACTCGTGGGAGATTTGGGGGAGACCCGACCCGCACACGTGTGAGACTCCGGAAATGGGTTATTACGCCGACGAGCGACTGTTCTGTCGATGTCCCACAGACAGTTCAGCAGGCGGCAGGTGCTCACGTACGCCGGCGTCGCGGGGGTCGCATCGGTCGCGGGAATCGGTCGTGTCGCCGCGGACGGCCACGAGTCGGCGGCGGTCCGCGTCGCGCACTTCTCCCCGGACGCGCCGAACGTGGACGTGTACGTCGACGGGGGGCGGGTGCTCTCCGACGTCCCCTTCGGCGCCATCTCGGAGTACCTCTCGGTACCCGTGGGGACCTACACGGTCGCCATCACGGCCGCCGGCGACCCGGACACCGTCGCCTTCGAGGGCGACATCGAACTGGGCGCGACGGCCTACACCGTCGCCGCGACGGGCGAACTCACCGAGGGGACGTTCGAACCGCTCGTCCTCGCCGACGACGCCGACCGCCCCGGCAAGGACGAGACGCGCGTCCGCCTGGTCCACGCCTCGCCCGACGCGCCCGCGGTGGACGTGACCGTCGGGG
>CAYYSW010000029.1:3848-12716 GCA_964474395.1 uncultured Halobacteriales archaeon | reverse complement strand
ACCCTGTTCGACGGCGTCGCGCCCGGCGACGTCACCGACTACGTCACCGTCCCCGGCGGGACCTACGAACTGGAGGTCCGCGCCGACGGGGACGAGGACGCCGGTCCCGTGGCGACGTTCGAGACGCCGCTCAACGACACCCGCGTCTACACCGTCTTCGCGGCGGGCTACCTCACCCCCGACGACGAACCGGCCCACACGCCGTTCCTCGTCGAGGTAGACCGCGAGTCTGCCGACGGCCCCGGGAACGCCGGCGTCAGGGTCGTCCACGCCTCGCCCGACGCGCCGAACGTGGACGTCTACCTCGACCACCGGAAGGTGCTCTCGGACGTCCCCTTCGGGACCGTCTCGGGGTTCCTGCACGTCTACCCCGGCCAGTACCGCGTCCGCATCACCGCCGCCGGCGACCCGCACACCGTCGCCTTCGACGGGGACGTCTCGCTGGCGCCGGACACCGACTACACCGTCACCGCGGCCGGCGAACTCACCGAGGGCACGTTCGCGCCAATCGTCACCGTCGAGAACGACGACCCGCTGGAGGAAGGGTCCGCACGCGTCCGTCTGGTCCACGCCTCGCCCGACGCGCCCGCGGTGGACGTGACCGTCGGGGACGGCGAGACCACGCTGTTCGACGGTGCTTCGTTCGGTGACACGACGGAGTACGTCACCGTCCCCGCCGGCGACTACGAACTGGAGGTCCGGCCGGCCGACGGCGGCGACGCCGTCGCGGAGATCCCGGTCACCGTCGAGGCGGGGATGACCTACACGGCCGTCGCCGCGGGCTACCTCACGCCCGACGACGAGCCGACCGACGAGGCGTTCACGCTCCTCGTCGGCGCCGGCGAGACCGAGGACGCCTGACCGGCGAAGGGACCCAACCCCCTCGGCGGGGCAGAGACGCCGCGCAGTGTGGCCGTTCCGGGTTCTCCGACCGGTGCTGTTAGGTACGCGGCCGGTGTTAGTGGCGTACGATGGAGGCGGTACTCTGGCAGGTGCTCGCCGGAACTCGGGGTGGGCCGAACCGGGCACGGGTCCTGCGAGCCCTCGAGGAGCGACCGCGCAACGCCAACCAGTTGGCGGAGGCCCTCGACCTGAGCTACAAGACCGTCACCTACCACCTCGACGTCCTCCAGGAGAACGACATCGTCAGGAGCACCGACGCCGACTACGGCGCGGTCTACCTCCCGACGGAGCGCGCACGCTCGAACTGGGAGACCGTCGAGCGAATCATCGAACAGGTGAGACAGTGATGAACACGGAGATACGAGGACATAACTTTTCGAAGCGCGGAGGGGCGCACGAATGAGCCTCCTGCTCGACGCGGCGCGGGTCGCCGCCGCCGCCAACGTCCTGATGTTGCTCGGACTGGCGTACATCTGGGCAGGGAGCTACCGCGAACTCCGCTCGAAGCAGACGCTCGGCGCGCTCGTGTTCTCCCTCCTCCTGCTGGCGGAGAACGCGCTCGCGCTCTACTACTACACCGGCGGGCTGGAGATATCCCCGCCCGCGGTGCAGGCGATGATGCTCCTCCAGGTGCTGGAGGCGGTCGGTGTCGCCTTCCTCCTGTGGGTCACGGCGAGCTAGCGCCGACCCGCCCCACGGCCCGCCTCAGGCCCCGCGGCCGCCGTCGACCGCTCGGAACGCCCCCTCGATGCTCTTCTCCCGGTTGTACGCCTCCATGAACTCGCGGGCCAGCGAGAGCGCTTCGTCCCGACCGTCGGCGGTCAGCGAGTCGGACCCCTCGTCGGTGTCGGGGTCGGTCACCGACCGGTCGCTGGCGTCGACCTGCCAGCGGTCGTCGTCCGACTCGGGGTCGTTCCCCGTCGCGGGGTGGACGAACACCTGGATGTCGCCGGACTCGTAGGTGACCGGCTGGCGGGGGTCGTACTTGTTCCCGACGTCCGTGTCCCGGTCCTGGTCCGCCTCGCTCCATCCCGTCGGCGGGGACTCGCTGTCGCTCATACGCCCCGTAGGTCCGCACCTATCGAAAAGGGAGGGGGCCGCGGTGGGAATGGCCCCTTTCGGACCCGGACGGTCCGACGGACTACTCGATGGCCTGCCCGAGGCGTGCGAGGCGGACGCTCCCGTCCCGGAGGAACGGGACGCCGTGGCCCATCCCGAGGACCTCGACTGCGGGCTCGCGGTCCGCGAGGTCGTGGATGCTCTCGCGGACGGCGTCGGTGTCGTAGCTGAGCACCCACGGCGAGGGGTGGAGGTCGCCGTCCTTCTCCATCACGAGGTCGCCGACGAACGCGAGCGAGAGCGCCTCGCTGACGTACGCCATGTGCCCTTGCGTGTGGCCGGGGGTGTGGTAGGCGGTGAACGACCCCACCTCGTCGCCGTCGGCGACCCGCTCGATGGTCAGGCCCGGGGAGGAGAGCAGGGGGCTGAGCGCCCGCTGGAGTGCCCCCTTGTGCGCCCGGACCGGGGGACGGTCGCGCCCGGCGAGGTAGTCCGCGTCGGGGTCGCCCATGTACACCGTCGCGTCGAGGTCGAGGCGCGAGAGGGCCCCGACGTGATCGACGTCGTAGTGTGTCACCAGCACGCGCTCGATTTCGGCGAGCGTATGGCCCGTCTCCCGGACCGCCCGCTTCAGTCGGCCCGCGTCGAGGGGCGTCCCCGCGTCCACGAGCGTCAGGACGTACTCGTCGTCGGTCGCCTCGTGGGCGTCGTCGACGCCGTCCGGGAGGTCCTCGACGAGGTAGGCGTTCACCCCGCGCAGTTCCACGAGCCAGCAGCGGTCGGTGAGTCGTGTCGGCATGAACACCAGTAGGTGGCCGCCGGGCAAAAATACCAACCACCCGAAGGGACGGTCGGCCTACCGGGGGAGGCGGGACCTGACGAGGCTCGTGAGTGTCCGGACCTTGGAGGGGCGGCGGATACGCTCTATCTCCTCGCCGGTGAGTTCGAAGTCGAAGACGTCGAGGTTGGCCTCGATGTGGTCGCGGCTCGTCGCCTTCGGGATGGCGACGACGTTCTCGTGTTGTATCGCCCAGCGCAGGGCGACCTGTGCGGGCGACCTGCCGTGGCGCTCCGCCACCTCGCGGACGACGGGGTCGGTGAGGACGCCGCCGTGGCCCAGCGGGCTGTAGGCCGTCAGCAGGACGTCGTGGATGGCACAGTAATCGAGGAGGTCGGTCTGGTCCCAGAACGGGTGGAACTGCACCTGGTCGGTGAATATCGGTTCCCCGGAGAGCGAGCGGGCCTCCTCCAGTCGGTCCACGCCGAAGTTGCTCACGCCGATACGGCGCACCTTGTCGTCCTCGACCAGTTGGTTCATCGCGTCCAGCGTCTCGCGGAGCGGGGTCCGCCGGTTGGGGTTGTGGACGAGCAGGAGGTCGACGTAGCTCGTCCCGAGTTTGGCGAGGCTCCCCTCCAGCGAGCGCATGACGTCGTCGTACGCGCGGTTGCCCCCCGAGAGCTTCGTCGTCAAGAAGAGGTCCTCGCGGGCGACGTCGCTCGCTCGAATCGCCTCGCCGACCTGTCGCTCGTTCCCGTAGGCCTGTGCGGTGTCGATGTGCCGGTAGCCGACGTCGAGGGCGGTGCCGACCGCCTCGCGACAGTCCGCGCCGGTCAGCCGCCACGTCCCGAGACCGATGGCGGGCACCGCCTGGCCCTGCACGTTGACGTAGTCCATATCCGGGGGACGACCGGCGGAGGGGTATAGCTTGTTGCCTCGCCGCGGCACAGCGATTAAGCCGCCGGCGGGCGTCAGTCGGGGCATGCTCGACCGCTTCGACTTCGAGACCCCAGACGAGGGCGAACGCACCAGCGGCGAACTCGTCGTCACCGACGACGTGCTCGTGAAGTACTTCGCGCTCGGCCCCGGCGCGGAGCTATCGACCCACGAACACGACGACGCGACGAACGTCTTCCACGTCCTGCAGGGGACCGTGACGGTCCTCCAGGGCGACGAGGAGGAGGCCGTCGAGGCACCCGGCGTCGTCCTCCACGAACGCGGCGTCCCCCACGGCGCGCGCAACGACACCGACGAGGTGGCCGTGTTCACCGCGTCGCTCTGTCCGCTGCCGTCCTGACCGGAGCGCCCGTTCGTTCGCCCGACTCCACCCTCACGCGGGACTCTCGACGGGCGCGAGCGACCGCTATCGGCCATGTCGGGCCTCGGGCTCGGACGTCCCGTCCGATAACGACGCCGGATGCGAACACGGGTTCGCCAGACGCCCCGTCTGCTCGTCAATCAGCGACTGTTAGATAGAGAGCGTGGATCTATCAGACGAGAAAACAGCTCCCGCCGCTCTGCCAAATCAGCAGTGCTGCACACAGGCGCGTGTAGTCACGCGCTAACGTGGGAGCTACGGCTACTCGGCGCAGCCGATGACGCCTACAGATTTCGAACAGCCACGGTCCCGAGACCCACCTGCGAGCGAAGCCTCGTCCTCGGGCTCACTCTTCGTCCCCAAACGGCCTGTCAGTCTCCGATTGTCAGGTCAAAAGAGGTCGTGATCAGATCCCCGTTCGGTTTCGTCTGGAGGAACAACCGGTATCGCCCAGTCGTCGGAAATTGCGCACCGAACGCGACGCGGCCCCTATCGGGTGCGGTCTCTTCGGGATGAACGTGTAGGTAGGCGAGGTCACCCTCGCGAAGTGCGACGAGATGACCGAGCGCACCGAGATATTCGTCCAGTTCCGAGACGGGTGTGCCGTCGGCTTGGACTTCGAAGATGAGCCGGGTTCGCTCACCAGCAGCGAGCCCCTCGGCAAGTAACTCGATGTCGTAGCCCTCTGCTGTCGCCGTTCGAGTCAGTGACGGACGAGGCTCAGCGTCCCACGCTCCCGAGGCGAAGAGGTCGAACCCGAGTGTCGTCGACTCTCCATCAACGACTACGTCCACGAACGCACGATAGACTCCCGGTTTCGGGAGCGTGAACCCGGTGACTCGCCAGGTCCCGTCCGGTTCGAGCGTCGGATGTAGATGCTGGAATCGGGTCAGATCACGACGAACGACGATGAGGTGGCTCCGTTCCCCATGTGTGTCGTCGAACTCTGTCACGACGGTGCCGTCCGCTCGGGTGATACGGAACGTCCAGTCGCGTGCTGTTCCGGACTCGAACCGGGTCTCGGAGGGCTCGAACTGGAGCCCGTTCGCCTCGACCGCCAGCCCGCTCGGTCCCGCGTGACCTGCCGGTGTGTATCCACGACTCGGCTCGTCTGAACTGCCTCCGTGATCGCCATGATTCGAGTGATCTTCCATACTGATGAACCGTCACGCAGCACCTTACCGATTGGTACTCACCAACACGGACATGGATATCGTCCACCTTTCAGTTGCCAATCCCGGACCTCAGCGGGTCAGCTCGGGATTCCAATCGGCCAACAGGCTCGTTTCTCTCTTCGTCCTCCTCCAGACTTTTATATGGGTCTGAGAGAGTACAATCGTATGACACCGTGTGACAGAAGCATCGGAATCCCGTGTACCGGCGTTGCTGTCGTCTCGGCTCTCCCTCTCTGGATGAGATACCACCTGTACCAGCGACTCCGCCGAACCGACGGGCGAAGGGAAGGGAGAACCCTCAAAGAGCAGTCCACCACGCTCCCCCCCGAGTGCGATGAGAGCTTCGAGGCACGACGCAAACGGTCACAGTCGGAGGCCTGATCGAGATGTCCAGACAGCACGACCACCACGCCGACCGCGTACGCTCGTCTCCCTCACATCACAGACCGACAGACCGAGAATGTCCGTGCTGTCGTGTCTGTGAATGCTATCGGGAGGCGCCGGATGAGTCCCCCCGCTCAGCCCACGAGGGGCACCACGGTCGCAGTGAGCACGACCACGGCGGGATGGTCGATCACGCCGGCCACGAGGCGATGTTCAAACGGCGATTCGTCGTCTGTTTCCTGCTTGCGGTGCCCGTCCTCTACTACAGTTCGATGTTACAGGAGTGGTTCGGGTACAGCGCTATCCAGTTCGCCGGCAGCGAGTTCATCGGCCCCGCACTCGGCGTGATAATCTTCCTGTACGGTGGCGTCCCGTTCCTCCGGATGGGAGCGGTCGAAGCCAGAAATCGGGAACCGGGGATGATGCTGCTCATCTCGCTGGCAATCACCGTCGCTTTCGTGTACAGTCTCGCCGCCGTCGCCTTCGGCATTGGCGAGCCGTTCTTCTGGGAACTCGTCACGCTGGTGGTCATCTTCTTACTCGGGCACTGGATCGAGATGCGGAGCGTTCGCCGGGCCTCGGGAGCGCTTGACGAACTGGCCGATCTGATGCCCACCACCGCAGAGCGACTCACCGAGGCCGGAAACACCGAAGCGGTTCCCGTCGCCGATCTCTCCGAGGGTGATCTGGTGCTCGTCCGTCCCGGGGCGAACGTCCCTGCCGACGGCGTCGTCGAGGGGGGCGAATCCGACGTCAACGAGGCGATGGTCACCGGCGAGTCGAGACCGGTCGAGAAGTCGCCCGGCGACGAGGTGATTGGAGGCACGACCAATCGGAGCGGCAGCCTCCGGGTTCGTGTGACCGCGACCGGCGACGAGACGACCCTCTCCGGAATCATGCGGCTGGTCGAAGAGGCCCAGCGGAGCAAGTCACGCACGCAGGTACTCGCCGACCGAGCCGCAGGCTGGCTCTTCTATGCGGCGCTCGGCGTCGCGGCAGTGACCGCGGTCGCGTGGGGTGTCATCGAGGGGTTCGGTCTCTCGGTGGTCGAGCGGGTCGTCACCGTGCTGGTAATCGCGTGTCCGCACGCGCTCGGACTGGCCGTTCCGCTGGTCGTCGCGATCAACACCTCGATGGCCGCGCGCAATGGGATGCTCGTCCGTGATCGAATCGCGATGGAGGAGGCTCGAAACCTCGACACCATCGTGTTCGACAAGACGGGAACGCTGACGAAGGGCCAGCAGGGCGTCGTCGACGTGGCAACGGCGGACGGGTGGGACGAGGACGATGTGCTCGCGCTCATGGCCGCCGTCGAAGGCGACTCCGAACACGCGATTGCAGCCGCCATCCGCGAGGAAGCGCGCGATCGCGGCCTCTCAACTCCCTCGATCCGAGGGTTCGAGGCGCTCGAAGGACGGGGAGTCAGAGCGACCGTCACCTCCGAATCACACCTCGAAACTGGGGTGAGCGGAGACGCTCAACAAGAGTCGATGGTCTACGTCGGCGGGCCGAACCTCCTGCGGCACCTCGAGATCAGCCCCGACGAAGAGCTCTCCGGGTTCGCCGACGAGGCGGGCTCTAGAGGGCAAGGGATCGTCTACCTGTTGCACGACGGCGAGGCCGTCGGTGCCGTCGCGCTCGCAGACGTGATTCGTGAGGAGAGCCGCGAGGCGATTGACACCCTCCACGAGCTGGGAATCGAGGTCGCCATGTTGACTGGCGACTCCGAAGACGTCGCGCGAGCAGTGTCCGAGGAGCTCGGCATCGATACCTACTTCGCCGAGGTACTGCCCGAGGACAAGGACGAGAAGATAGTCGAGTTACAGAAGCAGGACCGCTTGGTCGCGATGGTCGGTGACGGCGTGAACGACGCGCCGGCACTGACGCGCGCGGACGTCGGTATCGCCATCGGATCGGGCACCGACGTCGCTGTCGAGTCGGCGGACGTCGTCCTCGTCGAGAACGACCCTCGAGATGTCGTCAGCCTCGTCCGGCTCAGTCGGAAGAGCTACCGGAAGATGCAGGAGAACCTCGTGTGGGCCGCCGGCTACAACGTCTTCGCGCTTCCACTTGCAGCGGGGATCCTCGCTCCGATCGGCATTCTACTTTCGCCCGCTGTAGGGGCCGTCCTTATGTCGGCCAGTACGGTCATCGTCGCGGTCAACGCGCAGTTCCTGCGGCGAGCCGACATCGGGGTGTGACGGTTCTCACTGATAGCCCGTGTGCTCGGAGTATGCGACAGGACGCCCTCGAGAACGACTCGGTACGACCCATGACGACCCGACGACCGAGGGCTGGTAGGACCGAGTCCGTAACTTACAGCGGCTTCAGGTCGGTTCGGAACCGCCCGTCGCCCGCATGGCGTGGGCCACCGACCGCGGCCGGAACCCGACGAGCCTCTCGAAGCGCTCCGAGTCGAGGGACGTGTCCCGGTGGAGCGACGGGTCCGCGGGCATCGGTTCGGCCTCCACGAGGTGGTAGGGCAGGCCCATCGCGCTCGCCGCCGCGCGGTGGAACGCGGCGACGCTCGTCCGCGGCGCGGGCGCGTGGACGACGCCCCGCACGTCCCCGCGGGCCAGCCGTGCTACCGCACTGGCCGCCTCGCCGACCTCGATGGGGCTCCGGTAGGCGTCGCCGTAGTAGCGAACCCGCTCGCCCTCGCGGAGCCGCCGGACGGTCCCCGACAGCCGGTCGTCGAGCTCCCCCCGCGAGTAGCCGTAGAGGTAGCCGGGCCGGAGGACACACCACTCGGGGAGGCGCGCGGCACGGCGCTCGAACGCGCGCAGGCGCCTCCCGTATCGGGACGTCGGCGTCGGGTCGTCGGACTCGACGTACCGACCCTCGTCCCCGTCGAAGACGCCCGCGCTGGAGACGTAGCAGAGTCGTACCCCGGCCCTCCGGCATGCGGCGACGAACCGTTCGACGGCGGCCTCGAAGCGCTCTCGCGAGTGGTCGGTGCGCTCGACGTGCGCGGCGAACACGACCGTCTCCGCGCCATCGAGGGGGAGGTCCGCCGGGTCGTCCTCGAAGAAGTCGAACGCGATGCGAGCGCCCTCGCGCGGGTCGCCGTGGTACGTCCCGCGCGTCTCGCCGCCGAGGTCCTCCAGTCGGTCCACGACCGACCGGCCCAGAAAGCCGCTCGCGCCGACGACGAGGGTGGGGACGCCGCCCCCGCTCACCGGCGCGCCAGCCCCGCGAGGTGGGGCGCCTCCTCGACGACTATCTCGCGCACGCCGAGGCGGGCGGCGTTC
>CAYYSW010000029.1:1367-3838 GCA_964474395.1 uncultured Halobacteriales archaeon | reverse complement strand
GTTCTCGCTGCCCGGGAGACAGAACACGGGGACGCCGTCCTCGCTCTCGGGCGGGCGGACGATGCCCGCGTCGGCCCGCGTGCCGACGACGCGGGTACCGACCTCCTCCCGGGAGAGGTGACGGAACAGTTCGCCGAAGCCGGGCAGCTCCTTGACGAACAGGCCCGCGACGGCCTCGATGGTCACGTCGTCGGGGGTGACGCCCGTCCCGCCGGTGGTGACGACGGCGTCGACCGCCTCGTCGGCGACGGCATCGGCGACGGCCTCGTGGACCGCCTCGAAGTCGTCACCCACCACGTCGCGGGTGACGACGTCGTGGCCCGCCTCCTCGACGAGCGACTCGATGGCGTCGCCCGCGGCGTCGTCGTCGAGCGACCGCGAGGAGGAGACGGTGAAGACGGCGAACCCGAGATGTTCGACGTCGTGGTGGTGGTGGTCGTGGGTGCCGGCCTCGCCGTGCTCGTGCTCGTCGGCGCCGTGGTCGTCACTGTGGCTCATGGCTGCGGGTTCGGCCGCCCGCTTCATAAAATCGGCCCGCCGCCCGACTCCCGCGGCGGGCGACCATCGGCAGGGTTTTGCGCCATGCGTCCCCAGCCCGCGGCATGAAAGCAGTCCAGTTCGAGGAGCACGGCGAGTCGAGCGTGCTGGAGTACGACGAGTTCGAGGACCCCGACATCGCGGACGACGAGGTGCTGGTGGACGTGAAGGCGGGCGCCCTCAACCACCTCGACGTCTGGACCCGACGGGGGCTGCCGGGCGTCGAACTCGACATGCCCCACATCCCCGGCAGCGACGCCGCGGGCGTCGTCGCCGACGTCGGCGCGGACGTCACCCGCTTCGAGGAGGGAGACCACGTCGCGGTCTGTGCCGGGAAGTACTGCGGGAAGTGCGAGTTCTGTCGCGACGGCCAGGAGTCCGAGTGCGTCAACTACCACCTCATCGGCGAACACGTCCGTGGGGTCCACTCGGAGCAGGCTGCCGTCCCCGAGGAGAACCTCATCCCGGTCCCCGAGGACGTTGACTGGCACACCGCGGCCGCCTCCTCGCTGGTCTTCCAGACGGCCTGGCGGATGCTCGTCACGCGCGCCGAACTCGGCCCCAGCGAGAGCGTCCTCGTCCTCGGCGCCTCCGGCGGCGTCGGCCACGCCGCCGTCCAGATCGCCGACTACCTCGGCGCGGAGGTGTACGCCACCGCGAGCACCGACGAGAAACTCGACCACGCCCGCGAGTGCGGCGCCGACCACGTCATCAACTACGAGGAGACCTCCTTCAAGGACGAGATACGCGAGCTGACCGACGGGCGCGGCGTGGACGTCGTCGTCGACCACATCGGTCCGGCGACGTGGGAGGACTCCCAGAAGGCCCTCGCGAAGGGCGGGCGCATCGTCACCTGCGGCGCGACCACCGGGCCGAAGGCCGAGACGAACATCAACCGCGTCTTCTGGAACCAGCTTGAGATACTGGGCTCCACGATGGCGACGCCCGGCGAGATAGACGACGTCCTGCCGCTCGTCTGGGACGGCACCTTCGAGGTCCACGTCCGCGACGTCCTCCCCATGAGCGAGGCCCAGCGCGCCCACGAGATGCTGGAGGAGCGCGAGGGCTTCGGCAAGGTCGTCGTCGTGCCCGACAGCGAGTACGATGGGTGACGACGGCGGGAACAGGACCACAGCCGACGCCGAGGGGTACGTCCACGACCCCGAGCAGTTCCGCGACCGCGAAGGAGCCGACGACTACGACGACGACGACGACGACGGTCCCCGGACGACCCGCGCGTACGTCCACGACCCCGAGGTCCGCGACACGGCCGACAACGAGTTCGGCTTCCAGGGGTGGATACTCGTCGCCGCCCTCCTCGTCGCGTTCGTCGTCGTCCCCGTGGCCATCCTCTACATCCCCTACTCGGGGGACGTCATCGCCTCGTTCGGCCTGACCTACCGCGACGCCTTCCTCGTCCTCCCGCTGGTGCCCGCTCTCGTCCTCGGCGCGCTCGCGGTCTGGACAGCCGTCGGGAGCCTCTCGCGGTAGGGACCGTCCCGCGACTGGTCCCTGCAGGTGCAGGCATCGTACGGATTCCGTTCCGACCGCTCCGGAAGGTCATGGCTGAACTCGAAATCGAACGGGAGCTGACCCGACAGGAAGTCGCCGACTACCTCCGGGAGTTCGCCGACAAACTCGCCGACGACCGCCGGGGCGAGGGTCGTGTGGACCGCGACGCGGACGGCTCGGACGGGAGTCCCGAGGGGGTCCGCGCCCCGGGTCGGCGCGACGAGTTCGGCGATACGACCGGGAGCGGGACCGACGCCGCGGACGGCACGTCGTCCCACGCTGCCGACAGCGCGGCCCGCGAGACGGCGGACGACACGCACGGCACACACGAGGACGACCGGACGACCGACCGCGTCCGCCCCAACGGCAAGATAACGCTCCTCGTCGGCAACGACAGCGCGACGGTGAACCCGCCCGAGCGC
>CAYYSW010000029.1:0-1267 GCA_964474395.1 uncultured Halobacteriales archaeon | reverse complement strand
CGTCGCTCCCGACGGCGTCGTCGAGCACGTCGGCGAGTTCGTCCCACGACTCGGGGCGGTGGGCCTCGATGCCGAAACTCTCGGCGAACGTCACGAAGTCGGGGTTGCCGAGTCCCGTCCCGAAGGCCTCGTCGCGGTGGTCGCGCTGTTTCTCGCTGATGAGGCCGTAGTCGTCGTCCCGGAAGACGACGACGGTGAACGACCCGTCGAGTCGGGTGGCCGTCTCCAGTTCGGCGGCGTTCATCAGGAACCCGCCGTCGCCGGTGACGGCCACGACCTCCTCCTCGATGGCGAGGTCGGCCGACACCGCGCCGGGGACGGCGATGCCCATCGTCGCGAGGCCGTTCGAGATGATGCAGGTGTTCGGCTCGTAGGTGGGGAAGTGCTTCGCGATGGCCATCTTGTGGCTCCCCACGTCCGAGATGAGGACGTCCTCGTCGGCCATCGCCTCGCGCAGGAGCGGGAGGGCGTTCTTGACGGTGACGTCGTCGTCCTCATCGGGCGCTCCGGTGACCTCCTCGACGAGGTCCTCCCGGAGGTCGGTGTACCATTCCGTGTCGGTCGCCCCGATGTCGGCCCCGCAGAACGCTTCGAGCCCGTGGGCGATGTCACAGACCACCTCGACGTCGGGGACGTAGTGTTCGTACACCTCGGCGGGTTCGAAGTCGAGGTGGACGACGCGCTTCTCGCCCTCCGGGTTCCAGTTCCCCGGGTCGTGTTCGGCGATGTCGTAGCCCACTGCGAGCACCGTGTCCGCCCGGTCGATGACGCGCTCGGCCTGGTTCTCGGAGCCCGAATCGAGCGTCATCAGCGAGTGGTCGTCCGCGTCCGACACCGCCCCCTTCCCCATGTAGGTAGCGACGACGGGGATGTCGGTCATATCAACGAGTGAACGGAGTTGCTGGGCGGCGCGGGTGCGGACGGCACCGTTGCCCGCCAGCACGAGCGGTCGGTCGGCCTCGCGCAGGACGTCGATGGCCCGGTCGATGGCCTCCCCGTCGGGGCTGGGGCGGCGGATCGACCGCTCGCCGGGGACGAGCGGTTCGGAGTCGGTGTCCTCGGCGGCGGCGTCCTCCGGGAACTCGAGGTGGGTCGCGCCGGGCTTCTCGTGTTCGGAGAGCTTGAACGCCTTCCGCACGGATTCGTGGATGGCGTCGGGGTAGTCCATCCGGGTGTTCCACTTCGTGATGGGTTCGAACATGTCCACGATGTCGAGCATCTGGTGGCTCTCTTGGTGGAGGCGCTCGCGGCCGCCCTGCCCGGTGAT
>CAYYSW010000028.1:0-14211 GCA_964474395.1 uncultured Halobacteriales archaeon | reverse complement strand
CGTCATCGCTCGATGAGCGCCGCGATGTCGCGCGGGACGGTCCGCCCCGACTGGGTGGCAAGCGAGACGCCGACGAACGTGACGATGGCGAGCAGGAGCGCCGTCGCGCCGACCGGCAGGCCGCCGAACAGGCCGGAGTAGACGCCGTTGAACGTCTCGACGATCGCCGTCGCGCCGGCGATGTCCGCGATGCGCGGGACGGCGCTGAACAGCAGGTTGAACCCCATGCCGACGACGGCGGCGGCGACGGCGCCCTCGGCCGTCGCGCCCTTCCAGTTCATCCCGAAGGCGGCGATGGGGAAGATGGCGGCGGCGAAGAAGCCCCACCCGATGGTGCCGAGGATGCCGACCAGCGCGTCCGAGTAGAAGACGACGAGCGTCGAGAGCACCGTCAGGCCCGTCAGCGCGGCCTGCGTCACGCGGAGTTCGGTCGTGTCGTCCTGGATGGGACGGCCGAGCGCCCGCGGGATGTCACGGGAGACGGCGGCCGCGCCGATGTTGAGAAACGAGTCGCTCGTGGACATGATGGCCGCGAGCAGCGCCGCGAGGATGAGGCCCGCGACGACGCCCGGCGAGTGTTCGAGGACGAACACCGGGCCGACGATGGAGGGGGACTCGGGGGCGACCCGCTCGCCCGCCTCGACCATCGCACGCATCGAGAGGCCCGTCGAGAGCGCGAGCAGACTGGAGACGGCATAGGAGATGGCCGCGATGGGAGCGCCCCAGCGGAGGATCTTGAGGTTGCGGCTCATGTAGAACTTCGTGATGAGATGTGGCTGGCCGCGCCGATGGAGAACAGGATCCACCAGCCGAGGCCGGTGAAGATGGGAGCGGCCAGCGCCGTCTCGATGCCGAGCGTCCCGAACGGCGAGACGAGCGACGGGTCGGCGCTCGCGAGGTTCCGCGAGATGCTCCCGATGCCGCCGCCGTAGGTGACCGCGAAGTAGAACACGAGCACCGCCCCGGTGATCATCGTGATGGCCTGGACGAAGTCCGTCCAGACGCCGGCGATCATCCCGCCGAGGATGCTGTAGAACAGGAGAATGGTCGCGCCGCCGAACAGCCCGTAGATGACGGGGATGCCGAAGATGGCCCGCATGACGTACTGGAGGGCCGCGAGGTTCGTCGCGAGGTAGGCGACGACGCCGACGACGACGGCCAGCGCCGTCAGGCCCCGCACCGCGTCGCTCTCGTAGCGGACGTACATCCCGTCGGCAAGCGTCAGGACGTGACGGATGTCCGCGAGGATGCGCATCCGCTTTGCGAGGACGACCCACGTCACGAGGAAGCCGAGCGGCGCGGTGAGGAATATCCAGAAGGAAGTGGTGCCGAACCCGTAGATGAGCTCCGGCCCGCCGACGAAGCCGAACCCGGACTGGATGACCGAGAACGCCGTCAGCGCGAGTACCCACGTCCCGATGGACTTGCCCGTGATGAGGAAGTCCTTCGTCGACTCCGTCTGCATGTACCCCCAGACGCCGATGCCGAGCACCATCAGGAGGTAGACCGACCCGAACAGCAGGACGAACGGCTCGTCCGCGACGGGGATCTCCTGGAGCGGGAGGGCGAGCCCGTCGAGCATCAGTCATCACCCCCCTGCGTCGACGCGCTCGATTCGGTCCGCTCCGGGGTGAGCGGGTACGCGACGCGCCGGTCGTCCTGTGCCTCACGTGCCTCCGCCATGATCTCCTCGACGACGGCGTCGCTCCCGATGGTCGGGAACAGCCGCGCCGCGTAGTAGACCGTCCCGAACAGCGGCAGTATCCAGAGGAAGACGAGGTAGGCGAGCGTCGACTGCGGGACGCCCAGGACGTACGTGAAGTCGGTCTGTCCCGGCGTCCAGAGCAGCCAGATGGCGCTCACGCCGACGAGGAACGTCGCGAGCAGTCCGGCGGCGAGGCCGCCGTAGGGCGCGAGGTCGAACTCGCTGCCCCACCGCTCGACCGACGAACTCGCGACGGTCCCGACGATGAGGACCGCCGCGAGATACGAGAAGATGCGGTACGTCCCCGCGGCCGCCGCGAGAAGCGCGGCGAGGGAGACGAGCCCGATTCCCGCCATGAACCTGTTTCGTGTCATCGGGTAGTACTGATCCCGCGGCGTCTGATAATACCCGATGGAACGGAACGGGCCCGTCGTTCTCCAGCGTTTACAGACGGAAGCTATCAGTTGTCACGGTCCGGGCTATCAGGGCCCTCCCGCCGCTCGCGTGCCCGAGACTCGCTCCCGCGTCGCCCCTTGGTCTGTCGGTAGTCGCGGCTTAGTTCTCTACGGACGTGCGCGACGAACGCCGCGCGTTCGTCGGGGGTCGGGTCCGCGAGCGTCGGCAGGAGGTCGAACCCGCGGCCGCGGAGCGTCGTGGCGTGGCACTCCTCCATCGAGAGCGCCGCCGGGTCCCGGGTGGTGTGGTCGGCCGCGAGAACCCGTAGGGCGCGTTCGCCGACGGGGACGAGGAGTTCGGGGCTCACCATCCGTACGTCCGCGCTCAGGAAGGCGTCGCAGTTGCGCACCTCGTCGTCGGTCGGTCCCCGGCCCGGGTGGTGACAGCGTGCGAGGTAGGTGAGATAGCAGTTCCGCGGTTCCTCCGCCCCCGGGTCCCAGAGGCCGAGGTCCGCGAGCGTCCCCGGCAGGGAGGTCCCGGCGAAGGGGACGCCCGATTCGTCGGCCGCGCCGCCGGGCATCTCGCCGACGACCGCCACGTCGGCGTCCACCTGCCCGTAGCCGTGGACGACCCGGGAGCGCGTCTCGCAGAGGGCGGGGCAGGCGGTGCACTCGGCGTCCATCCCGAGGGGGTTCGCGAGGCGGTCCTGATGAGCGTCCATGTGCGGGTCGGGTTACTCTCCGCGTCCGGCGTCGACGTTGTCGGGACTGCGCGGGTGATAGTCGGTGTCATACTGACCGACGTCGTCGTCCAGGCGGTCCGGGTTGATGCGCCCGCCGAGCAACATGAAGTCGAGGACGGTGAGGTACAGCATCGCCTCCACGACGGGGACGCCGCGGGGCGGCAGGACGGGGTCGTGGCGGCCGACGACCTGTATCTCCTTTTCCTCGCGGGTCTCCCAGTCGACCGTGCGCTGTTTCTTCGGGATGGAGGTGGGCGCGTGGAGCGTCACCTCGCCGTAGATGGGCTCGCCCGTCGTGATGCCGCCCTGCAGGCCGCCGTGGTCGTTGCCGACGGGCCGGGGGTCGCCGTCCTCGTCGAACTCCCAGTCCTCGTTGCGCTCGGACCCGGTGACACGGCGGGCATCCCGCCCGAGGCCGAATTCGAAGGCCGTCGTCGCGGGGACGGCCATCATCGCCTGCCCGAGTCGCGCCGGGAAGGAGTCGAACCGGGGCGCGCCGAGCCCCCGGGGGACGCCCTGCGCCTCGAAAGTGATGGCCCCGCCGATGGAGTCGCCCTCCTGCTGATACTCGTCGATGCGCTCGCGCATCCGCTCGGCCGTCTCGGGGTGGCCACAGCGCACCTCGTTGTCCTCCGAGTGTTCGAGCATCTCCTCGAAGGTGACCTCGGGCGCCTCGATGTCGCCGATCTGGCTCACGTGGGCCTTTATCCGCACGTCGTACTCGCTCTGATCGATGACCTGTTTGGCCACCGCGCCGGCCGCCACCCAGTTGACCGTCTCGCGCGCGGAGGAGCGCCCGCCGCCGCCCCAGTTGCGCGTGCCGAACTTCGCGGAGTAGGTGAAGTCGCCGTGGCTCGGTCGCGGCGCGGTGACGTACGGTTCGTACTTCCCCGAGCGGGCGTCCTTGTTCTGGACGACCATCCCGATGGGCGTGCCCGTCGTGTAGCCGTCCTGGATGCCGGACTGTATCTCGACGTGGTCGGGCTCCCCCCGGCTCGTCGTTATCATCGACTGGCCGGGCTTGCGCCGGTCGAGCTCGCGCTGGACCGCCTCGGTGTCGAGTTCGACGCCCGCGGGACAGCCCGATATCGTCGCCCCCATCGCCTCGCCGTGGCTCTCCCCGTAGGTCGCGACGCGGAAGAGCCGGCCGAACTGGTTGCCGTTCATTACCCTCGCTGGGTGGTGCGGCCATTTCAACCTTGCAGAACGCGCAACGCGACCCCGACAGCCTCAAGCCGTCACCCGCCGCCGTCTCCCGTATGAGTGACACGAACGGCATCAGCGTCGAGCGCCGGCCCCCCGAGGCGGTGTTCGCCCTGCTGGGCAACGAGACGCGCCTCGCGGTCCTCCGCGCCCTCGTCGAGGCCGAGGGACCGCTCGCGTTCTCGGAACTGCGCGAACGGGTCGGGGCACCCGACTCCGGCGGGTTCAACTACCACCTCGGGAAGCTCGTCGGGACGTTCGTCAAGCAGGGCGAGGACGGGTACGAACTCACGCTGGCTGGCCTCCAGTTGGTGGGCGCGCTCGTCGCGGGCACGTACACGGCCACCGCGACGCTCGAACCCATCGAACTCGACGACGTCTGTCCGACCTGCGGGGAAGGCCCTCTGGTCGTCACCTACGAGGACGAACACGCTCACGTTCGGTGTGCCGACTGCGAGGACTTCCACAACCAGTTCTCCTTCCCGCCCGGGACCATCGACCAGTACGACCGCGACGAACTGCCGGAGGCGTTCGACCGGTGGCTCTGGACGCTGTTCGGGCGCGTCACTGCCGGGTTCTGCGTGAACTGCGCGGGGCGACTGACCGGTGAGCTCGACGCCGACGAGGACTCGCCCCGTATCGAGTGGCGCTGCGAGCGGTGTGGCGACGTCGCCAGCGCCTCGGCCGCCACGCCCGTCCGCTACCACCCCGCTGCACAAGGGTTCTTCCACGATCACGGCATCGACCCGCGGACCACCCCGTCGTGGCGACTCGCCCCCCGCCGCGACGTCGACGTGACCGTCGGCGGGAGAGAGGCGGTCGTGGAACTCACCCTCGACGGCGAGACGCTGACCGCCCGCGTCGGGGCCGACGGGACGGTCAGCGACGTGGCGCGCTCGGGCCGATAGGTCGGGTCACCGTCCTACCACGCGCCTTCGAGGACGTCGAGCAGTTCCTCCTCCGTCGCGTCCAGTCCCTCCGGGGCGTTCGCCATGAAGTGGTCCTCGGCGACGACACGGGCGATACGGGGGAGGGCGTCCTCCTCCACCTCGTCGAGGTCGCGGAGGCGCGACGGGAGCCCCATCCCGTCGCGGACGTCCGCGACGGCGTCCACGACGCCCGCGGCGGGGTCCTCGCTGGCTACCCCCAGCGAGTCGGCAAGCAGGTCCCGGCGGCCGTCGACGTATTCGAAGAGGTACTCGAGGGCGGGCGGAGCCATCACCGCGTGGGCGACGCCCTGCTGGACGCCCTCCTCGCGCAGACCGTGTCCGAAGGCGTGGATCAGCGACAGGAGCCCCGGCGAGCGGGTCGCCCGCCCGTACTGGACGGCGACGATTCCCGCGACGGCGTTGTCCATCACCTCGGGCGGCCGGTCGTCGTCGGCAATACGTGGCAGCGAGGGCCGAAGGAGCGCCAGCCCGCGCATCGCCGTCGCGTCGGTGAGCGGGTTCGCGCCCCGGGCGTACAGCGCCTCGATCCCCTTGTCGAAGCCGTTCATCGCCGACCCGACGAGCGCGCCGGTCGGCGTCGTCTCGAAGAGGGCCGGGTCGTAGAACAGGGCCTCGGGCATCAGGTCGGTCGCGCCGTAGCCCGCGACGAGGGGCTCGCCGCCCTCGTGGAACGTCACCGACCCGCCCGTCGAGAGGTCCGCCCCCGCGAGGGTCGTCGGCACCGCGACCAGCGGAACGAACTCGGCGTCCGGGACGGGGAGGCTGCCTCGCTTCTCGACGGCCTCGCGGACCTCGTCGTAGCCCCGCCCGTCGGCGTGGAGCGCCCGCATCGCACGAGCCACGTCGATGCTGCTCCCGCCGCCGACGGCGACGAGGGCGTCCGCGTCGCTCTCTGCCATCGCCTCGCGGCCCTCGAAGGCGCTTCGGGCGTTCTTGTCGGGCGCGGTGCCGTCGAAGACGCCCGCGAGCCGGTCGCCGAGACCGTCCTCGACGGGGTCCATCGTCCCCCGGTTCGCGCCGACGTTCGACCCGCAGACGACGAGCGCGCGTTCCGCGCCGAGGTCCGCGAGGGCGTCGGGGAGGTCGGCCACGCAGTCCCGCCCGAACGCGATGCGTCCGGCCACGTTGTCGTACTCGAAACCGCCGATTGGGTCCATGTGCCCGCGACGACGACCGTTCGGGGGTTAACAGTTGGCGTGCCGGACGGTGTGGCTACGTCCTCCCCCGCCCTACGGGGGCGTATGGGACCCGACAGCGCCGTCACGACCCCGAGCGCGAGTGGCTCCGGGCCGGCAACGGGGCGCTCGGGGGCACCTACCCGAACGCCCTCGACCTGCTGAACGCGCTCGTCTCGGGGGACGCCCTGTGGGCTGCGGTTCGGAGATGACCGCTCGGGACGGCACTGGGGACCCTCGGAGTGATAGGCCTCAAACTCTGGGATAGCGGCCGTCGTCCGGCGGACCGAGGCCGCGGGGTGGGAGGGGGACGCCACCGGGGAGTAGCTCACTCCTCCCGGTCTCACTCCTCCCAGTGGACGTCCGCGCCCACGTCCGCGAGCGTCTCGAAGAACCCGGGGAACGAGACGTCGACGTGTTCGGCACCCTCGACGGTGGTCGTGCCCTCCGCGACGAGGCCCGCGACGGCCAGCGACATGACGATGCGGTGGTCGTCGTACCCTTCCACTTCGGCCCCCCGGAGGTCGGAGTCGTCGCCGTGGACTGTCAGCGTGTCCGCCTCCTCGGTGACGCGCGCGCCTAGCTTCTCCAGTTCGGTCGCCATCGCGCTCACCCGGTCGGTCTCCTTGTACCGGACGTGTTCGGCGTTGACGATACGCGTCTCGCCGTCGGCGGCCGCCCCGAGGGTGGCGATAGTCGGCAGGAGGTCCGGTGTGTCGCCGACGTCCACCTCGACGCCCGTCAGGTCGGAGCGCTGGACGGTGATGACGCCCGCGTCGCGGTCCCACTCGATGTCGGCGCCCATCCGTTCGAGGACGTCGACGATGGCCGAGTCGCCCTGCGCGCTCGGGTAGACGCCCTCCACCTCGAAGGGGCCGTCGGCGGCGAGGACGCCCATCGCGAGCAGGTACGACGACGAGGAGAAGTCGCCAGGGACGGTGTACTCGCCGTCGGCGGGGTCGTAGGTCTGCCCGCCGGGCACGGAGAACCCCCCGTCGGTGTGTTCGGTCTCCACGCCGAAGTCCGCGAGCACCTCGCGGGTGATCTCGACGTAGGGCGCGCTCTTGAGTTCGGTCTGGAGGTTCACGTGGATTCCCTCGCCGGTGACGGCCCCGGCCATCAGGAGCGCGGTGATGTACTGCGAGGAGACGTCGCCCGGAATCGACACCCGACCGCCGTCGATCGCGCCGCCGACGACGAGAGGTGCCTGCCCGTTCCCGCGGGTGCTCTCTGCGCGCCCGTCTAGCTGTCCGATGGCGTCGAGCAGCGGCCCCTGGGGCCGGGAGCGCAGCGACTCGTCGCCGGTGAGGACGGTGAGGCCGTCGCCGAGGGCGGCCGTCGCGGTGGTGAGACGCATCGTCGTCCCGCTGTTGGCGCAGTCGATGACGTCGTCGGGGACCTCGGGGCGGCCGTCGAACCCCTCGACGTCGAGGCGGGTGTCGTCCTCTGCGCGCTCGACGTTCCCCCCGTAGGCCTCGACGGCGCGCATCGTGGCCTTCGTGTCGGCGCTCACGAGCGGCCGGTGGACCGTCGCGCCGCCGGCGTACCCCGCGGCGAGGACGGCCCGGTGGGTGTAGCTCTTCGACGGTGGCACTCGGGCGCCCCCCGAGACGGATGACTTCGAGACGCGTACGTCCATGCGACGGCCTCGGAGTCCCCGGGTATCAGGGTTCCGGACGGCGCAGGTTACGCGCCGCGCCCCGCCCCGAACGCCCGGCGGATGGGGTCCCCGGTCGCGTCCGACGGCCGGTGTCCCCGCGGCGCACTGACTTTTCCTCGCCGGTACCGTAGCGGGAGCCCATGCGACTTCACTTCGACGGCCGGGCCTTCGACTACCAGGCGCGCCGGGCGCTCGCGTACAGCACCTTCGGCGGGGCCGAACCCGGCGAGGTGCTCGTGACCGCCGAACGGGTCCCCGACGGCGATACGGAGGCGTGGCACCGCGAATGGCGACGGACTGCCCGGCTGGTCGAGGGTGGGGCCGAGTCGGCGCGCGGTTCCGGCCACGACCGGACCGCACGCGACGCGTTCCTCCGGGCACACACCTACTACCGGACGGCGGAGTTCTTCCTCGCGCCCGACGACCCACGGCGACTGCCCACCTACGAACGCTCTCGGGGGGCCTTCCGGTCGGCCCTCGACGTCGGCGTGCCGGGCGCGCGCGTTCGACGCCTCGACCTCCCGTACGGAGGGGCGTCCCTGCCGAGCTACCTGTTCGTCCCGCGTGACGCCGACGGCCCCCGGCCCACGGTCGTCTGCATCGGCGGGTTCGACTCGCTGGCCGAGGAACTGTTCTTTCTCTGTGGCGTCCCCGAGGCGCTCGCACGGGGGTACGCGGTCTGCCTGTTCGAGGGGCCGGGCCAGGGCGCGCCGCTCAGACGCGAGGGGCTGACCGCCCGCCCGGACTGGGAGCACGTCGTCGGCCCCGTCCTGGACGCTCTCGGCGGGCGGGCCGCCGTCGACGTGGACCGCGTCGCCCTCCTCGGGGTGAGCTTCGGCGGCTACTACGCCCCGCGTGCCGCGGCGTTCGACGACCGGATCGCCGCCTGCGTCGCCTTCGACCACATGCACGACCTCTGGGGCGCGTCGGCGTACGACTCGCCGCGGCTCGCCCGCGCGCTGTTGTCCCTCCCGGACGCCGTCGTGAACGCGCTGTCGTCGCTGGCGACCCGGTCGAGCGTCGAGGCGCGCTGGCTCATGGCGAACTCCCGGTGGGTCTTCGGCGTCGACTCGGCGGCGGAGCTCCAGCGCACCCTCCGGACGTACTCGCTGGTCGACGTCGCGGGCGACGTGACCTGCCCGACGCTCGTGCTGGCGGGCGAGGACGACCACTTCGTCCCCCCCGGAATGGCCGGGGAGTTCGCCGACCTGCTGGGCGGGCCGACGACGCTCCGCGTGTTCCGGACCGAGGAGGGTGCGGCCGAGCACTGCCAGGTCGGCAACCTCCGGCTGGCGACCGGTGTCATCTACGACTGGCTGGACGGCGTGCTGTGACTCGGTGGGACCGACCGGAGAGGGGGGACACGGACGAGCCGGCGCGTCTGCCGTCGGCGGTGCGACTTCGGCACGGTGACGTGTGGTGTCGTACCGCCGTCCGAGTCGAACCCGTGTGATTGAAGCGTTCGCGCCCGGAGGTCGAATCATGACCACACCCTCGTTCGTCATCGGCATCGCGGGGGGGACGGGCGCGGGGAAGACCGCCGTCGCGCGAGAGGTGAAGGAGGCCGTCGGCGAGGCCGTCACCCGGATTCCGCTCGACAACTACTACCGCGACCAGTCGCACCTGCCGATGGAGGAACGCGAGGCGGTGAACTACGACCACCCCTCGGCGTTCGAGTGGGACCTGTTGACCGACCACCTCTCGCGGCTCGTGGCCGGCGAGGCCGTCGAGATGCCCCAGTACGACTTCTCCGCGCACAACCGGAAGGAGGAGACAGAGACGGTCGAACCCACGGAGGTACTCATCATCGAGGGCATCCTCGCGCTGTACGAGGGCGACGCCCGCGACCTGTTCGACCTCTGCGTGTACGTGCAGACGGACGCCGACGTGCGCATCCTGCGGCGCATCCAGCGCGACGTCATCGAGCGCGGCCGGGAGCTAGAGGGCGTCATGGACCAGTATCTCGGGACGGTCAAGCCGATGCACGAGCAGTTCATCGAACCGACGAAGAAACACGCGGACATCATCATCCCCGAGGGGCTCAACCGGTCGGCCGTCGACCTCCTCATCAAGAAGCTCCACGCCGAGGTGCGCGAGAACGGCGAACGCACCATCGAGGCCTGACCCCCCGGAGTTATCCTCCTCGCCCGGCGAGTGGCCCCCGATGGACACCACCTACCCGCCCGAGCCGGGCGACACGTACACCTACGAGCGGACGTTCACCCGCGAGGACGTCAGGCAGTTCAGTGACGTCTCCGGCGACGACCAGGCCATCCACTCCGAACCCGACGAGGAGGGTCGTCTGGTCGTCCAGGGACTCCTGACGGCGAGCCTCCAGACGAAGATCGGCGGCGACCAGAGCGTCCTCGCCCGGACGATGGAGTTCCACTTCCGTCGGCCCGTCTACACCGGCGACACGATTCGCTGCGAGTGGGTCACGGAGACCGTCGAGGAACGCGAGGACCGCTACGACATCGGGGTGGACGTGGTGTGCACGCGCGAACGCGACGACGAGACGGTACTGACCGCCGAAGTGACGGGCCTCGTCTGGAAGGAGTAATCAGTTCCCCCGCCGGTTGCCGGCCACCCGCTCGCCCGCACGGGCGAGACGCTCGACGGCGAGAACGAGACGGTAGAAGAGGTAGACGAGGAAGCCAAGAGGGCGAGGGCGAACCAGACGAGGATCACCCCCTCGATGAGGACGGCGTACAGCAGCGTCGAGCCGAGGAGGACTCATCCATCCCGGCAGGTTCGTGTCGGTCTGTTGGAGTGACATTCCACAGGGATAGTCCACACCGAAAATATCTTCCCGTGATTGCCAACCTCGCGTGGCGCTCGACGCTTCGTGACACTCGACAGCACCGACCAGTCATGTCTCTAATACTCCATGTTCTCTATTGACACCCTTATACACCTCAAGTCACAGTGTGCTATATTATGTTGTGGTAGCAAGCCCTTAAGATGCTTCACTCCTGACTGCCGGTAGACATGCCCGAGACCATCTCCCCCGACCGGAAAGAAGAGGAGAGCGCCGACAACGACGTCGAAGAGGAAGTCGAGGCTGGAGACGCCGAGACGGAGACCGAGGACAAGTACGACTTCCCGACGCCCGGCGGCCTGCGCGGCCTGTAAGTCGGCCGTTCCGACGCTCGTTCCTTCTTCCGAACCCGACCGACCAGCGCTGGGGCTGGCGTACCCGGCGACGTTAACACCGCCCCGCGAGTGACGAGCACATGGACATCCGGGGTGCGGTCATCGACCTCGACGGCACGGTCTACCGCGGCGGGCGACTCCTCGACGGCGCGCGAGAGGGCGTCGCCGCCCTGCGCGACCACGGCATCGACTGCCTGTTCGTCACGAACAACCCGACGCGCTCGCCCGAGGCGTACGCCGAACGTCTCGGCTCGCTCGGGCTGGACGTCCGCCCCGAGCAGGTCTGCTCGGCCGGGTCGCTGACCGCGACGTACCTCGCGGAGCACCACACCGCCGACGACGTGTTCCTCATCGGGAGTTCCGGCCTGCGCGAGATGGTCGCGGACGCGGGCGTGAGGACCACCGACGACCCCGACGCCGCCGACGTCGTCGTCACCTCCCACACCTACGACTTCGACTACGACGACCTCACGGAGGGGCTGTGGGCGCTCGACGGCGCGAGCGCGTTCGTCGGGACCGACCCCGACCTCACCTACCCCGGCGAGGACGGCCGGGATCGGCCCGGGTCGGGGGCCATCACCCGCGCCGTGGGGACCGTCGCACGGCGCGACCCCGACCACGTCCTCGGCAAGCCCTCCCCGGAGACGCTCGACATCGTCCGGGAGCGGCTGGGCCACCCCCTCGACCGGTGTCTCGTCGTCGGGGACCGCCCCGACACGGACATCGCCCTCGGCAAGCGCGCGGGGATGCTGACCGTCCTCGTCCTCTCGGGGACGACGACCCCCGAGGACGTCGACCTCGACGGCGAGACGCCCCGACTCGTCGCTCCCGTCGAGGCGGACCTCGACCCCGACCACGTCGTCGACGACCTCGGGGACATCGGAACCGTGCTACACGGTGTCGTCTGACATAGACTTAAGTACGAGGACACCAGATGGTGGGATATGAGGAATCAGGATAGTCCCTATCTGTTCGGCGAGGTGGACGACGACGTGGTCGACGACGAACCCACGGAACCCGATACCGCGACGGTCGACCGCGAGACGGTCATCGTGGAAGGGTCGGCGATGAGCTACCGCAGCTACCAGGCCCGCAGGGGTCAGGAAGCGACCGACCCACCCGGGTGAGGGGCGTCGTCAGCATCGCCACCCCGGCTCTTCTCGGTCGAACTCGCCGGCCGGAGAGCCGACGGTCTCCGCGTTAGCTGTACTCCCGGCGGAACCCCTTGAACTCGGCCCGGTGGGCCTCCTCGTCGGCGAGGATGGTCACCGCCAGGTCCTCCGTCACGGGGTCGTCGGCCTCTTCGGCGGCCGTGATGAGCGAGCGGTACGTCTCGATAGCGTCGTTCTCGGCCTCGATGACCCCGTCGATGACCGACAGGACGTTCCCGGGGTCCTCGGGCGGTTGAAGCGACTGCTGGTGGGGCTCGAACTCCATCGAGGCCGGCGGTCGCGCGTCCAGTTGCTTCAGCCGTTCACCGAGCATCTGGGCGTGCTGGAGTTCCTCCTGTTCCGCGTCGGTCCGGAGGCTCTCCTTTACCTCCTCGGCGCTCACCCCTTCGAGGACGATGGCGTTCGTCAGGTAGTTCATCACGGTCTCCATCTCGTCGCTGTACGCCCGTCTGAGTAGGTCGATGACTTCGTCGTTGGTCATGGTGACGGGTCAGTCCGCGTCGGCGTCGCGACCTCCGACTCCCCGCGCGACGGCCGGCGGTACTGCCCGTGGGGACGTACCGCGCGAGGGGTCTTGGTCGCTTTCCCGTTCTCGATGACCGTCCCCCGGTCGGGCCGGTAAACTCGGGGCGGGAGGTCCCGCGTTCCATACGGTTTTTTGTGTTCCACCATCGATAGTCGCGCTGTCACATGGCAGACCGACAGGAACTCCGCGAGCAGATGATCGACGCGTTCGAAGGTGCCGACTACCCCATCAACAGCCCGATGGACCTCGTCCCGGCCCTGCCCAACGGCCCCTCAACGAAGTTCGAGTCCGGCGACTTCTCGATGACGGCTATGGAGCTGAACACGAAACTCGGCGGCGGCGACTTCCCCTACGAGTCGCCCGAGGCGTTCGTCGACGACATCCTCGACCAGCTCGAGGACCAGGGTCACCTCGACTGAGCCGGCGCGCGTCGCCCCGTTCCCGCTTCTTTCAGCGCAACCACGGCAGCACGGCCAGCGCCGTGGCGAACGCACCCGCCCCCAGGAGGAGGTAGTTCGCGAGCGTGTTGCCCGCCCGCACCAGTCCCAGCGAGTATCGCCGCCGCGAGAGCGGCCAGAGCAGGGGGACGCCGCTCGGCGTGACGACGTCCGCGGCGAGATGCGCGACGATGCCGTAGACGCCGACGAACGCCGCGAACGGCACCAGCGCGTCGCCGAGGCCCGCCTGCCGGCCGAGGAGGGCCGCCGCCCCGCCGAGCGCCGCGCCGACCGCGAGCGCGAACGCCATCGTGTGGGTCACCCCGCGGTGGGAGACGAACGGCAGGCGCAGATCGACGTCCGGGACCCGCGACAGCGAGAGAACGCCGATACCTCCCGCGAGGGCGAGGACGGGGTCGGTCGGCAGGAGGACGAACGCGACGGGCGCGTACAGCAGGAGGGAGGCGCCCCAGTGACCGGGCCAGTACACGCTCGGGAGTTCGGTCCGCGGAACAAGAACCTGCCGACGACTTATACTGGCGCCGCGCGAACCCCGTGTAGATGCTCCAGATACCGGTCATCGACGCCCTCGTCGAGACGTTCGGGCCGTTTCTCATCCCGGTCGTCGTCTTCGCGGCAGGCCTCGTCGGCTACGGCCTGCTCTACGCGCTGAGTCGGCTGTGACAAGGGCTATAGGCCCGGCGCCGGCAGTCGTTGTATGACAGAGGAACCCATGCGGAACTTCCCCGTCCCCGACCACGAGGACCTCCCCGAGGACGTCCGCGAACGAATCGACGAGGAGACCGAACGCGCGGGGTTCACCCCGAACGTCTTCTCCGCGTTCGCCTACAAACCACGACGCGCTCGTCGAGGACACCGCCCTCGCGCGCGAGGAGATCGAGATGCTCGTCGTCACCGTCTCCGGGGTCAACGACTGCCTGTACTGCGTCGTCGCCCACGGCGCGCTCGTCCGCATCTACGCCGACGACCCCCACCTGGCCGACCAGCTGGCGACGAACCACCGCTCGGCCGACCTCAACCCCGCCCACCGCGCGATGCTCGACTTCGCGGTGAAGCTCACCGAGTCTCCCG
>CAYYSW010000027.1:0-14443 GCA_964474395.1 uncultured Halobacteriales archaeon | reverse complement strand
GTCGAGGACGGCAGGCGGAAGATCCGCCGGGGCGACCACTCCGGGCGGACGGAGGCGGTCAACGCCGACCTGCTTTCGACGCTGCTCGGCGGGGGCTACACGCCCGTCGTCACCGTCCCCATGCTCGCACAGGACGGGGACGACTGGCTGGCGGTCAACTCCGACGCCGACCGTGCGGCCGCCGCGGTGGCGGGCGCCCTCGGCGCGGACCTCGTCCTCCTGACGGACGTGCCCGGCGTGCTCGCGGACCTCGACGACCCCGAGTCGGTCATCGACCGGGTCGCGAGTCCTGGGGAGTACGACGCGCTCACCGACGCCGCCGAGGGGTTCATGACCCGGAAGGTCATGGCCGCGACGGAGGCACTGGAGGGCGGTGCGACGAGCGCCGTCATCGGGGACGCGAACGCCGACGCGCCGGTCACGGCGGCGCTCGACGGGACGGGGACGACGATACTCCCCGATGCGCTCGCCGAGGAAGCGGACGCGGAGACGGAGACGGAGGTAGGCCAATGAGCGGCTTCGTGTTCAGCGAGAAGCCCATCAGTATCGCCCGCGGCGAGGGGCCCTACCTCTACAGCGAGGGCGGCGACGAGTTCCTCGACTTCGGGGCCTCCTACGCGGTGACGCCCACCGGCCACTGTCACCCCGACGTGGTGCGGGCGACCCAGGACCAACTGGAGGAGCTCATGTACGTCCAGGCGTCGTACCCCGTCGGCGTCCGCGACGAGCTGTACGGGAAACTCGGGGCGCTCGGCCCCGGCGACGTCGACCAGGTGTGGCTCTGTAACTCCGGGACGGAGGCCAACGAGGCCGCCCTCAAGTTCGCCCGGAGCGCCACCGGTCGCTCGAAGGTCGTCGCCACCACCCGCGGGTTCCACGGGCGGACGATGGGGGCGCTCGCGACGACGTGGAAGGACAAGTACAAGGAGCCGTTCGAACCGCTCGCCGGCGGCGTCGAGTTCGTCGAGTACGGCGACGGCGAGGCGATGGCCGAGGCCGTCGACGACGAGACGGCGGCCGTCATCCTCGAACCCCTGCAGGGCGAGGGCGGCATCAACCCCGCCCCCACCGAGTACCTGCGGGCGGTGCGGGAGGCCTGTGACGACCACGGCGCCGCGATGATACTCGACGAGATACAGACCGGCATCGGCCGCACGGGCGACATCTGGGCCTGCGAGGGCCACGGCGTCACGCCCGACGTCCTCACCACCGCGAAGGGGATCGCCAGCGGCCTCCCCATGGGCGCGACGCTCTGTCGGGAGTGGATCGCGGAGGACGCCGGCCCCCACGGGTCGACGTTTTCGGGCGGGCCCGTCGTCTGTGCCGCCGCGAACGCCACCCTCGACGTCGTCGTCGACGAGGACCTCCCCGGCCACGCCGCGAGCGTGGGCGACTACCTCCGGACGGAACTCGCATCCGCCATCGGCGACGAGGTGCGGGACATCCGCGGGCAGGGCCTCATGCTCGGCGTCGAGGTGAAACGCGGGGCCAACCGCCTGCTGCCGAAGCTGGCGATGAACCACGGGATACTGGCGCTCCCCGCGGGGCGGACGGTCCTCAGACTGCTCCCGCCACTCGTCGTCGAGCGCGAGCACTGTGACAGCGTCGTGGACGCGCTGTCGGAGGTCGTCTGATGAGCGAGTCACCCTGCACGACCGGCGAGGGCGCCGGCACGCACGTCTCCGACACCGAGGCCCGCGAACTGCTGGAGGAGGTCGTCGCCACGCCCTCCGTCACAGGCGAGGAGCGCGCCTGCGCCGAACGGCTGGTCGCGTTCTTCGAGGCCCACGGCCGCGAGGCGTGGATAGACGATGTGGGCAACGTCCGCGCACCGGCCGACGACGCGGTGCTCCTGACCTCCCACATCGACACCGTCCCCGGGGACATCCCCGTCAGGACCGAAGACGGCGAGGACGGCCCCGAACTGTGGGGTCGCGGGAGCGTCGACGCGAAGGGACCGCTCGTGGCGATGGCCGTCGTCGCCGTCCGGACGGGCGTCTCGTTCGTCGGCGTCGTCGGCGAGGAGGTCGACTCGCGGGGCGCCCACCACCTCATCGAGGACCGCGCCGCGCCCGGGGCCGTCGTCAACGGCGAACCCTCGGGCTGGGACGGCATCACGCTCGGCTACCGCGGCCTGCTGGCGGGGACGTACGTCGCCACCAGCGCCTCGGGGCACACCTCCCGGCCCGAGAACAACGCCATACAGGACGGGATGGACTGGTGGAACGCGGTGACCGGGGTCTTCGCCGACGAGGGCGACGAGTGGACGCCCGTCTTCGAGCGCGTGACGCCCAAGCCCACCAGCGTGCAGGGCGGGACGAGCGACGACGGCCTCTCGGTGGAGGCGACGATGGAGGTGCAGTTCCGCGTGCCCCCCTCGCTGACCGTCGACGAGGTGCGCGAGGTGGCCGACGGGGAGCTCGACGGTGGGACCGTCCGCTGGCACGACGCCGTTCCCCCCGTCATGCAGAGCCCCCGGACCGAGGTGGCCCGGGCGTTCCGCGTCGCCATCCGCGAGGCGGGCGGCGACCCCCGGCTGCTCAGGAAGACTGGCACCGCGGACATGAACCTCTACGCGAAGGCGTGGGACTGTCCGATGGTGACCTACGGCCCGGGCGACTCGGACCTCGACCACGCGCCCGACGAGCACCTGCCGCTCGCGGAGTTCGACCGCTCGGTCGCGGTCCTCGAATCGGTCGCGCGCACGCTCCAGGGTGAGTCCTGATGGCGTCGAAACGGGACCTCGTGGACGTCGACGACCTCTCGCCGGCGGAGCTGTCGGAGGTCCTCGACCGCGCGGCGGCGCTGAAACGGGCGCAGGAACGGGGTGACCCGCACCGCTACCTCGCGGGCGAGACCCTCGGGATGGTCTTCGAGAAGCCCTCGACGCGCACCCGCGTCTCCTTCGAGACGGGGATGACGCAACTGGGCGGCCACGCGATATTCCTCGGACCGGACGACATCGGCCTCGGCGGGCGCGAACCGGTCAAGGACATCGCGCGGAGCCTCTCGCAGTACGTCGACTGCATCATGGCGCGCGTCTTCGACCACGGCGACGTGACGGAGCTCGCGGAGTATGCGACGGTGCCCGTCGTCAACGGCCTGACCGACGACGCCCACCCCTGCCAGACGCTCGCTGACCTCCAGACCATCCGCGAGACGGTCGGCTTCGACGCCTCGGTGGCGTGGGTCGGCGACGGCAACAACGTCGCCCAGTCGTTCGTCCTCGGGGCGGCCCTCGCGGGCATCGACCTCACCGTGGCCAGCCCGGAGGGCTACGGCATCGACGAGGCGGTGCTCGACCGGGCCGCCGAACTCGGGACCGCACCGAAGACGACCGACGACCCCGCGGCGGCCGTCGCGGACGCCGACGTGGTCTACACCGACGTCTGGGTGAGCATGGGTCAGGAAGCCGACCGCGAGGAGAAACTCGCCGTCTTCGAGGACGGCGGCTTCCAGGTCGGCGAGGAGCTGCTCTCGGACTCGGACGCCCTCGTCATGCACTGCCTGCCCGCCCACCGCGGCGAGGAGATAACGGACGCCGTCGTCGAGAGCGACCGGGCGCTCGTCTGGCAACAGGCCGAGAATCGCCTGCACGCCCAGAAGGCGCTGTTGACCTGGCTGCTGGAGTAGGGCGGGACGCCGAACCGGAACTCCCGAGGGAGCGAGAGGTTCCGACGCCTGGAGGGGAGCTCTCCCGCGCCGGGTCGAGGTGACCCGGCCTTCGGCGCGTGCCGCGAGTCTCCCATTCCTCCCCGTTGATTCTACAGTACTCAGGGGGCGTGAGCGCGTGTAAAGCCCCAGAATCCAGTTTTCCGCCCTCAGTAACTGCTACGTGCAGTTACATTCAAATCCGGGACACCAACACCCTCAAATGATTATCACCACAAATTATATATTTTCAAAAGCACGAGTGTCGTATATCTCAAATGCCACACCAGAGCAACGTCCCATTGATAGACCACGCCGATGTCAAGGGGGTCTACTCCCAACTCGCAGCAGAGGTCGGCCGACGGGAAGCCGACTTACTGGAGGACCTCCCGGTTGACGACGCCCACGGTCTCGACGCCTGCATCGAGGGCGTCACGGAGACGTGGGTCTCGGGTGCTCGGACGATTCGGACTGTCCCTGCGCTAAACGCGCTTGCAGTCCACCTCGACCGGCCCATCTCGGAAGACGTCGTCCGTATCCTCGCGGGTCTCGACGCCAAGGTAAACGCCCTCGACGACCTCATCGACACCGAGCGACTCAGTACGCGCGAAAAGGTCGACCATTGCGTCATCACGGCGTTTTCGAGCGTTTTCTCTCTGACGCACTGTCCTGCGGACCACGTCGAGTCCCTTCGGGCCATCGAATACGGGTATTTCACCGAGATCTCACAGATACCCCGCATCGAGCATGCGATGCTCGAACGCATCCGGACCGCGGAGACCGACGAGGAGCGTCTCGACGCCATGTTGGGTTCCTATCGGTACCGCGCTCGCGATATCAAGGCGTTCGGCCGGATTCCCGCGACTATCTACGACGTCGACAAGGGGAGTACCGACGAGTTGCTCGCTGCGCTCCAGGCGTTCCGCGCGCGATTTCTCCTCTTCGAGGACTTCCGCCACATCGAGCGGAACCTACGAGAGGGCCACGAGAGCCCCGTCCTCTGTCTGTTCGACGTCTACGACGATTCCATGGAGGTCGTTACACTGATAAACGAACTCTACCGGAAGCTCTCGTACCCCACAGATGCGGCGTACGTCGACGTTCTGCGTGATATGGAGCGTCGTCCTCGCGACCTCAAACGGGTCGTCGTCGACAGCATGCGCTTCATCAACAACTAAGCCGAGGTGACCCTCTGCCGTCGGTCGGCCCCAGAGAGACCCTCCTCCTATCCTGCCTCTCCTCGCCTCCCGCCAGTCCCGCTACCCTGCATGCTATCGTCTCGAGGATCGCCCTACGGCGGTCAGGAGTCGGTGAGAACGACCCACTCGTCCGCAGCTCGCAGGAGCGCCACCCCTGGCGACTCGCCTCGTCGGAGCGGTGACGTCGCTCCGAGATATCTGGCACGTTCAACCCATGTCTGGGGCGCGCGGGAAGCCCGGTCACAGATGTGAACCGCGCTGGCTGAACGCGCCGAGGGACGACCGTTCGGGAGAGGGCCGTAGCCGGGACGGGTCGCGTGCTGGCTGCCCGCCGGAAAGCTGCTCCGACCCCCGCACTGAGAGACCGTACGGACGCCGTCGGAACGTACGGCGATCCGGCTGCCAACCAGGAGCGCTCTGCGCCTCTGGTACCGATGACGCCCCTCCGATGAGCGTGTCCGTGACAGCGCCGAGCGGGTAGGACGTTCCCCGTCGAGCGTCGAACCGCGCTCTTCCGACACCTGACGGCCGGTCTCGGACCCCACCCAGCAGCGGGTCGGGGCTCCTCTGGTGTAGGGACGTCCCGCTAGTTCCGGAGGAAGGATGTCACCTTCCGTACGCTCTCCGTCGAGAGAGACTGGCGAACGACCGAGGAGTGCCGATGCACCGCTATCCAGTCGTCGCTGTAGCTGGCCAGTCCTTTCGCTACGTTTCTGACCCCGGGGAGGCAAACTGCACCGGTCCGCTGTCCCTCGGGCTCGTTCGGACTGCGCTCGTAGCCAGAGAGCAAGCGGTGTTCCCAGTCGGCGTGCGTACCGTCGCAAGTGCATCGTCGAGACGAACGACATAGGCTACCGCATCGCTGGTGGTGTGACGGGACGGCCCCAAAACGAGGTCCGTGGAAGTGTGCTCAGACGGCCGGAGCATCCGAGATTTCGAAGCGTGTGCCGTCATGACTCTCAGCGATACGAACCGTCCAGCCGTGTGCGGTCGCTATCTGCCGGACGATAGAGAGGCCGAGTCCGGTCCCCTCGCTCGAACCGGAGTAGCCGGGGTCGAAGACCTGTTCGCGCAGGTCGACTGGGATTCCGGGTCCGTCGTCGGCGATCGAGAAGCCGGTGTCGGTAGGACCGACGGTGATAGTCACGTCGGGGCCAGCGTGTTCGACGGCGTTGCGAAAGAGGTTCTCGAAGAGGCGACGCAGACGGGCGGAGTCGGCCATCACTGCGTGGTCGACGTCGTTGTTGAGGGTCGCATCCATCGTCTCGACACTCTCCCACGCGTCGGCGACGAGGGCGTGAAGCGACACCGTCTCGGTCTCTCCGATGATCTTGCCTTCGCGAGCGAGGACCAGAACGTCCTCGATGATGTGGCCCATTCGCTCGTGGGCTTCGTCGATGTTGTCGAACACCCACTCATCGCTGGTTTTGCGGGCGACTTCGGCGTACCCCGACGCGACGTTGAGCGGGTTGCGCAGGTCGTGAGAGATGACCCGAGCGAACTCGTCGAGGCGTTTGTTCTGGGTAGTCAACTCCCGTTCGCGAGTGCGGAGCATCTGCTCGCGGCTCGCTCGGTCGAGGGCAGCCTCGACGGTTCGGGCGAGGATGCGGCCCAATTGAACGTCGGTATCGTCGAAGGTCCGCGTCACCGGATCGGTGGTGACGAGCATCCCGAGGTCGCCGAGGGGAAGTTCCACCGTCCTCTCGGTCGCGGTACCGCTATTGGAGACGGGTCGCCCGTTGCCGTGCAGACCGACGTCGTTCGTCTCGGGGGTCCGCCAGACCCCCGCATCGTCGTCTAGACAGGTCGACGGACCGCCGAGGCGTTCTCGCGCGCGGTCCGCATCCGTAGCCACACGGAAGGCGTCGGCCGTCTCTTCGTATCGCCAGGCTACCGTCAGCGGGAGCTCGAGTACCTCACTCGCAGTGGTGGCGGCGACGTCGCAGACCTCGTCGGTCGTTTCAGCCTCCATGAGGTCGTGGGTGGCCTCCTGGAGGGCTTCGAGGCGTTGTTCGTACTCCTTGCGCCGTGTGACATCGCGCAACAGGAGCAGGTGGCCGGTAAATCGGTCCTTCGAGTCGTACAGCGCCGTCACCTGCAGGTCGAAATGGCGGGTCGTCCCCTTGACGACAGTGACGAGTTCCCCGGTCGTCCGGTCGGCGCCGATGACGCTCGCGCAGTCGGGAAGCACCTCCTCGAGCGGTCTCGAGAGGACGGCGCTCCCGTCGTCGACGAGCGACTGTGCGACTGGATTGATGTCGACGACACGTCGATGGGGGTCGAGAACGACGACGCCGTCGCTCATCTCTTCGACGATGGCAGTCCGTGCGACGGGGAGGACGTCGAACAGTTGATACCGGAACACGGCGAAGCCGAAGGCCAGCCCCGAGACGGTGAACGCTGTCGGCGTGAAATCCAGGTTCAGCGGCGTGAGTTCCAGCATGAACGAAACGTGGGCGACGCTCGGTACGGTGACGCCGACGAGCAACGCGAGGGCCTGTCCCCGATAGAGCTCCTGTGACGTGGCGACTTTCTCGGCGATGAGGTAGGCGCCCATACCGATGACCACGTACGAGTACGCCACCTGAACGAGGTAGAGCGGCCCGAACGTGTGGGCGAGCGTGACGAATCCCCCCGTCGTGTCGAGCGAGTAGTCGGCGAGCACTACGTCGCGGGCCCCAGGAACGAGGTACGCGAGGAGGGTGATCGCAGGGATAATCGAGAGCATGGCGACCAACCGACTGGTGATCCACTCGTCGCGGCCGGCGTACGCGAGCGCGAACACGAGCCACACGATGGGGACGGCGAACGCGGCGACGTTGTATATCCAGAACCACGTGAGCTTCGTCGTGAGGTCGGTACTCGCCAGTTGCACAGCGTACGCGCTCGCGTACGTGGCGATGCTCACCACGAGGAACGAGAACATCATCACCGTCGGAGAGACGAGATTCCGCCGCATATATCGGAGCGCATACGAGGCGAGTCCGATCGAGATGCCCGTTGCAATGACCAGCGGCCATAGGTATGGCGTGTACTGCCAGGGCATCACTCAGCCCTGCTCGCTGGTCGGAGTGGGAGTGTTCAACCGGCGGAAGACGTGTGCGAAGTCGTTGGCACCGAACCCGGCAACGCTCTCATCGAGTCGCTCTTTCAACTCAGTGAGGCGGCGTTCGAGTACGTCGTACGACTCGCTGTCGGCGAGCGTTTCCGAAGCGACGTGCTCGCGCAGCGTCGCCTGCTTCGAGACGAGCGCGAAGTACTCTTGAACCTCCTGCTCGTAGGCGGTGCGCTCGACCATTCGCTCGACGGCGTTGCGGAGTTCGTCGCTTTGGACGGGCTTGACGAGGTAATCATCGAAGTGCATATCGATGACGTCGATGTCGGGACGCTCACCCGTCACCATCGTTACCGGACAAGCGAGTCCCCGATCGCGTATCCGCTCGAGGACCTCATCACCCGTTAGGTCTGGCATGTCACGGTCTAGAAGAACCATATCGGTGGTCTCGTCGAGGAGCTCGAGAGCGTCTCGACCGCTGTAGGCAGTCCGCACCGAGTACGAATCCTGGAGCCAGTAGGTATAGAGATCTGCTAACTGTCGCTGATCATCGACGACTAGAATCTGAATATCTCTCGCAGTCGAACACATATCTAATTTCCAATCGTACGTTATAGTCAGATGTTATAAATATACTGGTTAGAAGTATTTGTTCTTCGTTTACCAATAGGGGATCAGGCCGAGCGAGTGCGAGATGTGTCGAGCGAGTGGTTCAGCGCGGCACCGAGCGGTGCGGTACCGGACCGAATGGCGAATCCTCTTCGGTGTCCAAGCGAGCGCCGAGATCCGATCGTAAAGCGCACGCTGGCTGCTAACAAGCGAATCGCGGGTTAGGAACTCCTCGGAGTCGGATAGTCACTAAGCTGAGCGGGAGGTCAATCGGTAGAGGACCATGGTCCGATCTATCCTGTTGAACGGACCGATGATTGACGGAGCGTAACAACTGGACAGGCGACAACTGACGGCGGCACGACCGGTAGACCCACGCTCTCTCTATCAGTAGCTCCGGGGCCCATGTCGTGCAGTCAGTTCGTCCATCACGACGGACAGAGCGTATTTGTTATCCGAGAAACCGTACCGGTATGAGTCGACGGGCGCTCCGCTCCTCGCTCGGTGTTCCCGGCGGGTCGTGTCTCGCGGGCCGCTCGACGACCGTAGACGAGGAACCGTCCGCCGGAAGCGTCCGATTCAGCAATCGACACGACCTCCCACACGTCGTCGGGTTCACCGTCACGGACATCGGGACCGAAATCGCCCGCTCGTCGGAATCCTCCCTGGTGACCGGCGATACGCGGCTCTCCCTGCCGGTTCACGCGCGGAACCCGACGACCTCGGTCTCGATCGGGCCCGACGAGACGATGCTCTACACGGATGTCTTCTCCGAGGGGACACAGGAAGTCGTCTACTACGCGGTCGAGGTCAGTGTGGACGGGACCGTCCCGGAAGCGGGCGGGCGACTCCCCTAAGTCCCGCGCCGACCGACGACGAACGGTACTTCCTCTCGATACCCATCGACGAGTCCGGCGGACTCTCTCCCGGGATTCGTCGAACCGACAACGAGGGTGGGTTCCCTCGATGGGCGAACGAGAGCAGTCACACGGGTGACGACCGGTAGTTGTCCTGCCCGGACGCACCCTCGACCGAGTGATAAACCTCTTTGTCGGTCGATGACCCGAATGTGAAGGATGGCTGATTCAGACCGGACGGCATCGAACGCGGACGACGGCTATGCCCCCGGCAGTGAAGTCCCCGATACGGGCGAGGCCGTCCCGGACATGCTCTCCTCCGACCAGGTGTTCCAGCGGATCGTCGCGGACGCGGACCACGAGATCACCTCGGGGCTGCGCGAACTGTTCTTCGCCGCCGTCGCCGGCGGATTCGCGATCACCATCACGTACCTGCTGTACGCGTCGATGTCCGCCGCGACCGACAGCCCGATCGCCGCCGTTCTGTTGTACCCCATCGGGTTCATCTACATCATCGTCGGCGGCTACCAGCTGTACACCGAGAACACGCTCCCGCCGGTGGCGCTGACGCTGGAGCGGTTGGCCAGTATCCCCGCGCTCTTTCGTCACTGGCTGGTCGTCCTCGCGGGCAACTTCACCGGCGGGGCCATCGGCGCGGTCGTGCTCGCCTACGGCGGGGTGTTCAGCCCCGAAGCGGCGACCGTCGCCGCCGAACTGGCCCGAAAGGGCGTCGCGACGCCGGTGACGGACCTCTTCTTCAAGGGGGCGTTCGCCGGCCTCATCGTCGCCGGCGTCGTCTGGATGAACTTCGCGGCCCGCGACACCGTCTCGCGGGTCCTCATCGTCTACCTGGCCTTTCTGGCCATCCCGCTCGGGAACCTCTTTCACGTCGTCGTCTCGTTTACCGAGTCCGTCTACCTGCTGCTCGTCGGAAACCTGGGTATCGTCACGGCGCTGTCGGAGTTCGTGATTCCCGTCCTGCTCGGTAACACGATCGGTGGCGTCCTGCTGGTTACCGTCGTCAACTACTACCAGACCAGCGAGCGCCGCCTCGAGATCGACCGCTTCGAACACGTCCGTCGGCTCTCGACCAGGGAGTGGGTGCTGGGCACCCTCGCCGGTCGGTCGTACGTGCCGGTCGTCGACACGCTCGGGGACTTCGTCCGCGACCCCGACTCGTATCGCATCCTGGTCCCGGTCGCGAACCCGCGAACCGAGGGGCCCATCGTCGAGTTCGCCTGTCGGCTCGCGAGCGCCCACGAGAAGAGTACCGTCCACGCCGTCCACATCGTCCAGACGCCCGCTCGCCCACCAGCCGGGAACGCCAGCAACCACGACCGGATCGTCCGCGAGTCGGCCCGCACCATGGCGGACATCGAGCGGCGCGTAGAGGAGTACGACGTCGAGTTCGAGACCTCGACGATCGTCTCCTCGCGGTCCTTCGAGGAGGTGTTCGACCGCGCGCGGCGCACGCGGCCCGACCTCGTGGTGATGGGCTGGGGCGACAACCGGCTGTGGAACGCCGCCCGCGCCGAGCGCCCGCTCGACGAACTGACCAACCGCCTGCCCTGTGACTTCCTCGTCGCCAAGAACCGAGGGCTTGACACCTCGCGCGTGCTGTTGCCGACGGCCGGCGGACCGGACTCCGACCTCAGTGCCGACGTCGCCCGGATGCTCCAGTCGACCGCCGGCTCGGAGGTGTCGCTTCTCCACGTCGTCGACCACGGTGAGCGTGCGACCGGGGAGGCGTTCCTCGACGACTGGGCCGCCGAGCGGGGGCTCGACGACGCGACCCGGCTCGTCGACGACTCCGGCGACGTCGAGGCGGCCATCGAGCGGGCGGCCGCCGACCACACGCTCGTGCTCATCGGCGCGAGCGAACGCGGGTTGCTCTCGCGGCTCGTCACGGACTCGCTACATCTCGACGTCATCAACGAGGTCGACGCCTCGGTGATGCTGACCGAACGGCCCTCCGACCGGCCGCTGCGGAAACGGCTGTTCGGCCGCGGCCGCCGGGAGAAGTGACGACGTCCACGACCATCATCGCTGTAGGTGACGGTCGCCGTCCGGGACGGCGGACCCACCCCCTCCGTCTGACAGCAGCCACCTGCCGCGACGCGGGCATGGGCTGGAGCGCCGAGAACACGAGACAGGTGGCTGCAGCGTCGGGAGCGTAGTGATAGGCGGGACCGCCCGCAGTCGACGGCGAGCGAACGCGTCGACCGGTCGAGATGGTCCCCCGACACCACGTGTTCACCGGTCGACCACCGCGGGGCCGGACCATCCAGGAGGGGACGGCGGGAACTACCGGCGAGGGTCAGTACGTCGACATCGCGGGGAACAGCGCACCGAGCACCGCGCCGTAGATGGCGTGGGCCCCGAGCGACACGACGTCGAACGTGGGGACGGTCGTCTCCATCCCCATCGCGCCCAGCCACGCCGGCATGACGATGCTGGCGGCGACGACCCAGAGGACGATACCGTAAGCGATGCCGAGGCTGGTGCTGGCGCCGATGTCGTCGGCGTACCGCCCGAGGCCGCCGTACCGGACGATGGCGGCAAACAGGACGCCGAACACCGCCGAGTGTGCGAGGTGGGCGGTGACGCCGACGAGCGCCCCCTCCGCCCCGTAGAGCGCAGGGATAGCAGTCGAGAGCATCCCGGGCATCGCGATGGCCATCAGGGCGCCCATGGCGACGCCGGCGGCGAGGCCGGCGGCGACCGCCCCGCGCCACCCGGTCCGGGTCTCCGTCGCCGAGGTGGTCTGGGGGCTGGTAGGTTCTGGGGTCCGCACTGCGGAACTCATGATTAGACGGAATAACGCGCCTGTGAGAGATGAGGCTGACCCGACGTACGCCGGTCGGGGCCGGTCCACCTATCAGACGTCCCGTAGGTAGTGGAACGTCACGCCGACGACGAGACCGAAGACGACGTGCCAGAGGAGGCTCGTGCGGTCGAGGCTGGGCCACGCGAGGTCCGCCGCGACGGGCGACCCCATCATACCGAGCCAGACGGGCATAGTGAGGCCGGCAGCCAGCAGCCACGCGACCATCCCGTAGGCGAGTCCGAGGGTCGTCGATTCGACCGCCGACCCGACGCCGGCGAGGCGGGCGATACCGGCGAAGAACAGGCCGAAGGCCGCCGCGTGCGCGAGGTGGGCCACCCACCCGGCCAGCAGGTTCGGCGGCGGTGCCAGCCCGTAGAGGCTCGGGATCGCCACCGCGAGCACCCGCGGGTTCATCGCGCTCATGAGGATACCCATCACGACCCCCCCGACGAGGCCGGCGAGGGCGCCGCCGCGCCAGGCGACGGACTCCGAGCGGGTCGGGACGGCGGTCACGGACTCCTGGCGCATACTGCATGCGTGTACTGGCTGGACGGTATAAACGACCGTCGTATGTGCAGAGCTAGCACACGACCGTCGGAGACGGCGGCCCGTTCGAACTCCTCGCCCTCGGCCGGGACAGGGTGTCGTCGGGTCGCTCCTCGCGGGACGGGGGGGCCTTCTGTACGCTGGAGGTGGCCACCCGACTGCGCGGTCGACACACCCACACGGCCGCGAGAACGGACTCGACAGCCAACGCCGGGACCGGCGGACGCCCATGAGGGGGCGGCCGCTCAGCGGGCCTCGGACAGCGAGACCGGCGTGTCGGACTGGAGCCACGCCTGGTGGTTCCAACGGTCGTAGAGCAGCACGTCGCCGTCTACCAGTACGAGGAGGGCGTACTCCGCCTCGTCGTCTCGCTCTCCTCGCCCCGGCGCGTCACGGGTGTCGGTGGTCGATGTCATGTCGGTCTGTCGGTGGAGGGAGACCCTTTCTCGACAGTAGTAGGTAACCCGCCGATACTGATAAATGTTAACTATTGTCATGGTTATGGAGTGAGCCGGCGGATACCGACTCGGAGAAGGGGACACCCGTCGGACTGCGGTCGGCCGGCGCTCAGAGGTCCCGGACCGCGGGGAAGACGGCGCCGAGGACGACACCGTAGACGACGTGCCAGAGGAGACTGGGGATCGCGAAGTTCGGGAACGGCGGACCGTTCGCGAACCCGACGGCGCCGAGCCACACCGGCATCAGGAGTGCCGCGAGGAGCACCCAGACGACCACGCCGTAGGCGGCGCCCGCGGCGGCCGACTTCCCGACGGAGGACCCCACGCCGGCCGCTCCCGCGAGGCCGGCGAAGGCGACGCCGAGGACGGCGCCGTGTGAGATGTGGACGACCCACCCAGCGATGCCGTTCGGCGGCGGCGCGAGACCGTAGAGCGCCGGGATGGCGACGGCGAGCACCGGGCGTGCCATGATGCTGATGAGGACGCCCATGACCGCCGCACCGGCGATGCCGGCGGCGACGCCGCCCTTCCAGGCGCCCTGTTCGGTTGCGGTTCGGTTCGCGGTCGCGGTTTCCGAGCTCATCTCGGGAGGCCGGTTCACCCGCCTCCCGATTAGTGTCGACTCGTACGTGCGAGTCGTTCGCACGTGCGAGCAGTTTGCACATCCGGGAGGTACCTATCACTCGGCCAGGGGTTCCGGTCCGCTCCGAGATGGACCAACAGTCTTGGCGGTGGCTGCCCTGAGTGGAGACAGATGGGAACGCCGACCGTAGTCGAGGCCGGGGAGTACACCACGGAAGAGTTGATCGACCTGCTCGAATCCGGCGAGCGCGTCGTCGTCAAGACGGAGTTCCTCGGGTCCATCCACGAGGTGACGCTCCGCTGGGACGGCGCGACGTACTACTGTGACACCCCCACGCGCCTCCACAAGCACGACGACGTCGAGGAGATGCGCTTCTGTATCCAGAAGAACGGGTACGCCGCCGACTCGTAGGGACCGCCTCGAGGTGGCTGGATTTATCCTTCGAACCCCGCTAGCGGAGGCATGGACGCCGACCCGAGTCCCGACCGGTTCCGGGCGCTGATGCTCGACGAGGAACCCCAGTTCGCGGACGTGCTCTCCTGTGTCTTCGACATCCAGCGCCACGAGAGCAACACCTACCTCGCCCTGCTCGACAACCAGGGGAGCACCGTCGCCGAGCTCGCGGACGTGGTCGACCGCGACCGGTCGAACGTCAACC
>CAYYSW010000026.1:0-14710 GCA_964474395.1 uncultured Halobacteriales archaeon | reverse complement strand
TGCTGGATCGCTACGGTAAGGTGGCGATGGTCGGCGACGGCGTCAACGACGCGCCGGCGATGGCGCGCTCGACGGTCGGCATCGCGATGGGCGCCGCCGGCACCGATACCGCGCTCGAGACCGCCGACATCGCGCTGATGGGCGACGACCTCTCGCGCCTGCCGTACCTCTACGACCTCTCGCACCGTGCGAACCGCGTCATCCGACAGAACGTCTGGACGAGCCTGGCCGCGAAGGCGGCCCTCGCCGTCGCCGTCCCCTTCGGCCTGCCTATCTGGGCGGCCGTCCTCTTCGGTGACGCCGGCATGACCGTCGGCGTCACCGGCAACGCGATGCGCCTCTCGGGTGTCGAACCGACGCTCGACGAGCGGTAACGCTCCCCGTCACTGCCCTGTGCCTGCTCGACCCTCGACCCCCCGGCCGGCCTACCGCAACCACGAGGGCTATCTACCGGCCGCGAGTCGGTCGACCTCACGACAGTGGTGACATCGGAGCCAGCAGCAGTCGGCGCGGCGGTCGGAACGTCCCCGTCCACCCGGGGGACCCCTCGTCGGAACGGACTACAGGAGAACGGGGCGGGAAACAACACGAGCGACACCCCCGGACAGTCGGTGGACCTGGAACCGGCGGAGGTGGGGCCGGTCGGCGAGTTCCTCCGCGACCTCGGTGTCCCGTACGCGGAGGTGCTCGGCGGCCTCACCACGCTCCTCGTCGTGGCCGTCCTCGTCTACCTCCTCGGGCGGATGGTCGTCATCCCGCTGGCCCGCCGGGCGCTCGGCGTCCGCGGCGTCGAGGGGGATGCCCAGCGCCCCCTGCTCCGGCTCGTCCGGCTCGCCCTCGCGTTCGCCGCCTTCGCCGTCGGGTTCGCCGCCGGGGGCTACGGGAGCCTCCTGGCGTCCTTTACCACCATCGGGGCGGCGGCGACACTCGCCATCGGGTTCGCGCTCCGGGACCTCCTCGCGAACTTCGTCGCCGGCGTGTTCATCTTCGTCGACCGGCCGTTCCGCGTCGGCCACTGGGTGAAGTGGCCGTCGAGCGGCGACCTCCCCGACCAGGGCATCGTCACGGACATCTCGCTTCGCGTGACGCGTATCCGCACCTTCAACAACGAGATCGTCACCGTCCCGAACTCGAAGCTCACGCAAAACGAGGTGCTCAACCCCACCGCCAGGGACAAGCTCCGTATCAACTTCACCTTCGGTATCGGCTACGAGGACGACATCGAGCGGGCCTCGGACATCATCATCGAGGAGGCGGTGGCCCACCCGGATATCCTCGCCCACCCCGCGCCGGTCGTCCAGATGAGCGAGAACCCGCTTGCGGACTCCTACGTGGGTCTCGTCTCCCTGTTCTGGATAGACAACCCGAACCGCCGGAAGTACCTCACGGTCCAGAGCGAGTACGTCAAAGCCGTCAAGGAACGCTTCGACGAGGCAGGCATCGACATCCCGTTCCCACAGGTCGACCTCTCGGGGCGCGTCGAGACGGTGGACCTGCCCGGCGAGGACCCCGGCGTCGACTCCCCACCCGAACGGTGAGGGGCGTCAGACCCCGTCGCGCGTGACGTACGGGTCGTAGTCGGGGCCCACACAGACCCGGAGGGCGGTGGGGCGGGTGTGGAGGTGGAGGCCGTCGTGGGAGCGCAACTCCCCGTCGAGGCTGAAGTCGATAGGGCCGCCGTCACGACTGTTGATCTCGACCTGACTCGACTGGAAGTGGTGGACGTGGTCGGTGTCCTGTCCGAGGAGGCGGTGGGCGACGCCCTCGGCGACGACGTTGCTCGTCGGCATCTGTTCGATGACGACCACCTCGAAGCGGCCGTCCTCCATGTTCGCCTGTCCGCCCTCGCCCGCGAACCGGCGGACGTTCCCGACGAGCGCGCTGATGGCGTCGCCGGACCACGTCCGTTCCTCGCCGTCGTCGACCAGCGAGAGGTCGATGTGGAGGCCGTCGAACGACGCCATCTCCTGGAGGCCGGCGATGACGAACGCCAGCGAGCCGAAGCGGGCCTTCAGTTCGCTCGACGTCGAGACGCTCGCCTCGGCGGGGAGGCCGGCGATACACGATATCAGGAACGGCTCGCTGTCGTCGGCGACGCCCACGTCGAGATAGCGGCGCGCGCCCGTCTCGACCACCCCGAAGGCCTGTTCGACGCCGTGGACGCCGATGTTCGAGGCGAAGATGTTCTCGGTCCCGGCCGGGACGACGGCCAGCGTCGTCTCGCCGAGGGCGTCGGCCTCGGTGAGCCCCTGGACCACCTCGTGGACGGTCCCGTCGCCGCCGGCGGCGGCGACCACCGACGCGCCCTCCTCGGCGGCGCTCCTCGCGAGGTCCACGCCGTGACCCGCCCGCCGGGTCTGCTCGACGCGGTAGCCCCGCTCGACCGCGAGGTCGCGGATGTGGTCGGTGTGGTCCTCGGTGCCGCTGGTCGGGTTGAGCACGAGCCATCGCTGGTCGTCCGCCTGCGGGGTCGAGAGCGGTTCGAACAGGTCCGGCGGTGGCCCGTCCGTCTCTGCCATACCTCGACGGTTCCACGTCGAGACCTAAGAGTCTCGCCCCCATCCCCCGGCGGCGGTCGCCCCGTTCAGAGACGTTATCCGCTCGGCGTCCCTCGGTTCGAACGGATGAACGAGGGGGAGGAGACGCCGCTTGCGGGAGTCGAGGACGTCGCCGCGGAACGCGACGCGGTGGTCGAACGGGTGACCGAGCACGCAGGCGGGATGGCCAGCGAACTCGCCCGCATCGACGGGGGGGACTACGGGTCGCGGTCGTTCAGCACCGACCGCGGGAAGTGGACCCTGAAGTACGAGGCCGGCACCGTCCAGTACCTCCGGTTCGAGGGGACGTCGGGGGGCGAGACGTACGTCGTCTCGGAGCACCGCTCGCCGGACCCGGGGGCGCTGGCGCGGGCGATGGCCGACTACGGGGCGTTCGCCGAGGCTTTCGACGAGTACGTCCGGTCGCTCGACGGCCTCCTCGCCGACGTGCCCGGGGAGTTCCCCGAGGTGCGCTCGGCGGCGGCCGTCGCCGCCGAACGCGACCGCATCGCCGACCGGATGCGCGAGGCGACCGACGCGATGGCCGGCGAACTCCACCGCTTCGAGGGCGAACAGTACGGCACGTTCGCCGCCCGCGTCGGCGGGACCCGCTGGGAACTGAAACGCGAGCGCGAGCGGACGTCGTACCTCCGGGTCGGCGGCGAGGACGGCGTCTACCTCCTCTCGCAGTACGGGCCGGCGTCGGCCGCCGACATGCGGGCGCTGGTCGAGGACTTTGCGCCCTTCGTCGAGGCGTTCAACGACCACGTCGAGTCGCTGGAGGCTGACCTCTCGCGGGTGACCTTCGACTGACGCGCCTCAGGCCGCACACCGCGAGGTGACGTCCGTCCGCCCTTCGGACCCGACGACGGTCTCGACCCGCAGGTCGACACACTCGGCGGGCGACCACTCGACCGACCGCGAGTCATCGCCCACCTGCACGCGGACGGTGACCGGTCCCTCCGTCTCGGTGGCGGCGAAGCGGGCCGAGTCGCCGGGCTGGATGGCCACCGCGCTCATCCCGCCGGTCTCGGTTCCGTTCGAGACGAGGGTGACGTTCGCCCCGTGGGGGACGTCGTCGTTGTTCTGGACTGTCACGGTCAGTTCACCGCGCTGGGGAGTGTCGGCGGGCCCCCCGCCGAGACCGCTACACCCGGCGAGGACGACGAGGGCGAGAACCAGTACGACGGTGACCGAACGGTGTCGCGTCATAGGTCACACTCGCACGGGGGTACGAAAGTACCGGCGTTCCCGGCTCGGAGTCGCGCCGCCGCCTCAGAAGTCGCCCAGCGAGGTCTGGTTGCGCTTCAGCGTGCGGGCCTCGTAACCCTCGCCCGTGAGGTGAGTGGCGAACTCGTCGGCGAAGCCGTGGTGGGTGTAGACGACGTCGGGGTCCACCGCCCGGACGAGTTCGTTCAGCTCGCGGAAGTCACAGTGGTCCGAGAGGACGAACGTCTCGTCGTAGCCGCCCCGGTAGCGGAAGGACTCCTCGATGGCCCATCCCGAGAAGCCGGCCTTGACCGCGCCGGTGTTCCGGGCGATGTGGTCGACGAAGCTCAGGTTGTTCGTCTGGGCCGGGAGGACGAGGGCGTCGCCCGCGCCCAGTTCGACGTCCTCGGTGTAGCGCTCCGCGCCGAACTCGACGTCCAGGTGGTCCTCGACGACCCGGTTGATGCGCGCGACGGCCCGCGTGACGAACAGGCGGGAGCGCTCCGAGCGCCCGACCAACCCCTGGAGCTTCTGGGCACGCCCGAGCGAGTAGCCAAACAGGAGCACCGGGGCGTCGGTGTCGTCGAGCCAGTCGACGATCTCCGTTTCGAGGGCCGCCTGGTCGGGGAAGACGTACTCCGGCTTGCCGTAGGTCGTCTCGACGACGAGGGCGTCCGCCGGGACGGGGTCGAACCCCTCCAGGTAGCCCCGGTCGCGCGTCGAGACGTCCCCGGTGTAGAGCAGTCGCTCGCCGGTCGTCTCGTCGGTGACGAGCGCCGCCGTCGAGCCCGCGACGTGGCCGGACGGAAGGAGGTCGACGGCGGGATGGGAGGAAACCGAGAACACGGCGTCCTCCCGGCGGGCGCGCGCGAGGTCCGCGGTCAGCTCAGAACAGACCAGCTCGGCGGGCGCCTCCCGGAAGAGGTGGTCGCCGTGGGCGTGCGTGAGCACGTTCACGTCGCCCGACGGCCGGTCCGCGTCGGCGACGACCGTCTCGCCGGAGGTCAGGTCGAACTGGATGCCGTCGCGGTACCGTATCGTCCCCTGCACTGTCGGGAGAAGGGACCGAGGGCGTATGGGCGTTGCCCGCGCGTCCGCGTGGCGGGCGGTTCGACTACGACTGCGACTGCGATTCGTAGAGGTCGGTCACCCGGTCGAGGGTGTCGGCGTCGGTGGGCGCCAGGTCCTCCCGGACCCGCAGGAACCGGGGAAACCGGAGCGCGAAGCCCGAGCCGTACTCCGTCGAGGACTGTATCTCCTCGTACTCTATCTCCAGGACGACCTCGGGACGCACGTCGAGTATCTTGCCGTCCCGACTCTCGACGAGCGGTTCGAGGCGGTCGGTGAGCGCTTCGAGTTCCTCGTCGGTGTAGCCCGTCGAGAGCCGCCCCACCTCCCTGAACTCGTCGGCCCCGGGGTCGTAGCACGCGAGGAACAGTCGCCCCAGCCAGTCGCTGCGCCGCCCGCTTGACCGCTGGGCGCGCGGGACGACGAGGTCGAGCGTCTCCATCGTCGGTTTCACCTTCATCATCGTCCCGACCCGGCGGCCGGGCTGGTAGGTCGATTCGAGGTTCTTCAGCATGACCCCCTCGTGGCCCGCATCGACCGCCTCGCGGTAGAACGCCTCCGCGTCGTCGAGGTCGTCGGGCCGGGTGTAGGCCGCCCGCTCGATGTCGGCCGGGTCCGGGTCGAGGAGGGCGTCGAGGCGGTCCAGGCGCTCCGAGAGGGGCGCGTCGAGCAGCGACTCGCCGTCGACGGCGAGGCAGTCGAAGCAGTACAGCGTGACCGGGATTGCCTCGACCAGCTCCGCGACGTCGTGTTCGCGCTTGATGCGCCGGGAGAACTCCTGGAACGGGACGGGACACCCGGTGTCGGGGTCGTAGCCGACGGCCTCGCCGTCGAGGATACAGGAGTCGACATCGACGGCCCCGCGCACCGCCTCGACCACGTCGGGGAACTGCTCGGTGACGTCCGCGAGGCGGCGGGTGAACACCCGCACCTCCTCGCCGTCCGTGTGTATCTGGACCCGCGCGCCGTCGTACTTGTGTTCGAGGAGGGCGCTCCCCTCTGGGGCGACCGACCGGACGCCCTCGGCCAGCGACTCGGCCTTGCGCGCCAGCATCGCCCTGACCGGCCGGAAGGGTTCGATCTCGAGGGTCGAGAGGGCCTCCCGTCCCCCGTCGCGGGCCGTCGTGGCGACGACGCGGAAGTCGTTCGTCACCTGGTGGGCGCGTTCGACGGCGTCGACGGCACCCCCGGGAAGTTCGGAGACGGACTCGGGGTCGGTCGGGTCGAGGTCCGTGAGGAAGGCCAGCGCGATGGCGTCGCGGACGGTGCCCTCGCCGACCCCGACGCGGAGGTGGCCGAGCGTGGTCCGGACGATGTAGCGCGCCTCCTCGGGGTCCGCCCGCGACAGGAGGTTGGCCACCGCGTCCACGCGCCGCCCCTGACTCCCCTCGCCCTCGTAGCCGGCCGTCTCCCGGAGCGTCTCGACGACCGAGCGAACGTCGAGCGGCGAGGCGAACAGCGTCTGCTGGGCGCCGTTCTCGACGGCGCGGGCGGCCGCGTCCCCCAGGTCGCCCGTCTCCTCCTCCCACGCGGCGACCGTCTCCGCGTCCACCCCCGTCGTCCGGACGATGGCGTCGGTCGTCAGGCTGGAGGAGACGCCGAGTTCGTCGGGTTCCCACGCCGCGAAGACGCTCCCGCGAACGAGCGTCACGAGCAGGGGGAGGTGGTCGTCGTCCGCGTCCGCGAACGCCCCCGCGAGGACGGCCGTCTTCTCGTTGTTCGACGGGGTGGCGTCGAGGCGGCGGTAGACGTCGGCGAGGGCGGCGTACTCCATCACCGACCGTAGGTGCGCCGGCCGGGAAAACCCCTCCCCGGCACGGTCCGGGCGCCCGACGGACCGCCTGCGAGTCCGGGGACGGGGTCGCGACCGGGTGGGACAGTCCCGAAACGGTGAGATGATGTCTATCTCCTCGGCCGCCCTCTCTTCCGCTCATGTGGGAACGGGTGTTCGCACGCTGTGCCGGGTGTGGGAACGTCTACGTGGCGCGCGACGACGGGTCGCGGCTCCTCGTCTCGACGCCGACGGGGGCGTGTGTCTGCGGCGCGCAGTCCTTCGGCCGGCTAACGGTGCCGCGGGAGGCGTAACCCTGCGGCGCTGTACGACGCGGTGACCGGAGGTTACGGGCTGGAACAGCCGATTCGTCCGTGCAATACACATAGCCACCGGGGCGAGCGCTCGCTCTCAGTATACCTGTAATCACGATAGTCACGAGGTAGATACTGTAGTGCAAGCCCGGTGGCACGGGCGGTGGCACACATGGCACACTTGGCACACGAACTGGCACGCGACCGAGCGACGGCGGGACGCGACCGGCTGGCACCCGGACGCGCCCGCAGTGGACGATGGCAGGGCTGACGCGCCGCTCCTTCATGCTGTCGGCGGGCGCGGTCGGCTCGCTGGGACTGGGCGGCGGTACGCTCAGGGGACCGGAGCGACAGTTGAACGTGAAGGTCTGGGCGACCGAGCGGGCCGCCCGGTACGACGACCTCTGGGACCGGGTCCACGGCTACCTCGAACGGGCGTTCGAGGGGAGCCACGACGCGGTCGTCCTGGAGTTCGGCGGGACCGTCAGCACCTCGACGGAGAACGCGTACCAGCTCGTCGTCGAGGGCGAGTGGCCCCGGGACCTCCTCGAGGGGACGGTCGGCGGCCCGGCCGCGCCCAGCGACGACGTGAACCTCCTCATCACCGACCGGAGCATGCGGAAGTTCCCGACGGGCGCCGGTATCCCGCACGTCGCCGCCGTCGGCGGCGCGAGCGCCCTCGCGCGACTCCCGCCCGTCGAGGAGACCGACACCGTCGTCGACCGGACGACGCCGACCTACGCGCTTCAGGTCCTCCTTCACGAGGTAGGCCACGCCCTCGGCCTCGGCCACGACCACGGCTACATGGCGGGCGAGGGGGACTCGCTCGTCGTCAGCCCGATGGTCAGCGGCTACCCCTGGGAGACCGAGGCGGTAAAGGCACAGCAGTTCGACCACGCGGAGAGCGCCTGTGGCTGTCAGTACGTCGAACCGGAGGGGCGCTCGCCGCGACTCATGCTCGTCTTCAGCGACTGCGAGGCTGAGCGCATCCGGGACTACCGGGGCGGCGTCGTCCCGTGGTAGCTGGGGGGTCACTCGACCACCCCGCATATGCCGGCCCAGCGCTGTTGTGGGTATCGCGAGTCCTCACGGACGCTATGGACCACGACGAATTCATCGGCACCGTCCAGCAGCGTGCGGACCTCGCCAGCCGCGGTGAGGCCGACAGCGCGACCCGCGCGGTTCTGACGACGCTCGGCCAGCGTATCACCGAGAACGAGGCGGAGGACGTCGCCGCCCAGCTCCCCATGGAGATCGGGCGGTACCTGAGCGACGACGGCATCGAACACGCCCAGCAGTTCGACTTCCCGACGTTCAAGCAGCGCGTGGCCGACGCCGCCGAGGCGAGCGACGTCGAGGACGACCCCGAGGGCGCCGCGCAGGCCGTCGTGAGCGTCGCCGTCGAGGCGACCGGCACGGGTCAGATACAGGACATCGTCTCGCAGTTCCCGGAGAACGAGGGCTACGGCGGCCTGCTGGCCGGCGTCGAGGAAGCCGAGACGTAAGTCGAGACGAGACCGCGTTCTCTCTTCGCCCGCTCTCGCTCGACAGCCGCGCTACTCGCCGTCCTCGACAGCGCCGTCCTCCCAGCCCTCCGAGTGGATTCGGGCGTCGGGCGCACCGAGGTCCGACAGTTCCCCCTTCGTCTCGACGACCATCTCGGGGACGCCACAGACGTAGAAGTCGCGGTCGTCGAACCCCTCGAACAGGGCGTCGAGGTGGTCCTGGACGTGGCCGGTCGGCCCGTCCCAGCTGTACTCGCTGTCCGAGAGGACGAATGTGAGATCGAGGTTCTCGTGTTCGCTCGCCAGCTGTTCGAGCGTCTCGCGGTAGACGACGTGGTCCTCGCTCTTCTCGCCGTAGAGGAAGTGGGCGTGGCCCTCGCCGCGCTCGAGGTAGGCCTTCAGCATCGCCATCATGGGCGTGATTCCCGTCCCCGTCGAGACGAACGCGACGTCCTCCTCGAAGGACTCGACGGCGAGGTTCCCCTCGAACTCCCCGAGTTCGACCTCGTCGCCGGCCCGCCGCTCGTGCATGTACGAGGAGGCGATGCCGTCGTCGTAGGCCTTGATCGCGAGGGTTATCTGGTCGGTCCCGGGCGTGTTCGTCGCCGTGTACGGCCGGACGACGTGTTCGCCCGTCGGGTCCGCGTCGTCGTTTCCGCGGGCGGTGTCCTCGGGCCCCTGTCCCTCGAAGTCGAACTGGACGGTCGTGTGCTGGCCGGGGGTGAAGTCGAACTCGTGACCCGGCACGCGCAGGCGGAACTGTTTGACCGTCGGCGTCAGGCGATGGGTCGAGACGACCTCGGCGGTGTGCGTCATGGGGGTGAGACGACGGCCGCGGCGGGCCAAAAGGTTCGACACGCGGTGGTTGTGGCCGGTTCCCCGTCGACGGCAGGTCCCGGGGGAGCTATGGTCCCGCCCCCCAGACGGGGGAGACATGACCACCTTCGACTGCGGGACGCTCATCGACGGACGGAGCGACGAACCGCGCCACGACGTCCGACTGGTCGTCGAGGAGGGCCGCATCGCGACGGTCGGCGACGTCGAGGACGTCGAAGCCCACGACGAACACTACGAGCACGACGTGGTGCTGCCGGGGCTCGTCGACGCCCACGTCCACCTCTCGGGCATCCGAACGATGGACCCGATGCGCTGGGTCCGCGCCGACGAGTCGACGCTCGCCGTGCGGGCCACCGCCGACCTCCGGAAACTGCTCGCGGCGGGCTTCACGAGCGTCCGCGACGTGGGGAGTACGGCGGGGCTGGCCCTCAAGCGCGGCGTCGAGGAGCGGGAGGTCCCCGGTCCCCGCGTCTACACGAGCGGGCGGTCCATCTCGCAGACGGCGGGCCACGGCGACTCGCATTTCCTCCCGCTGGAGTGGGTCGAGAACGGCACCTTCCTCTCGACGCTGGCCGACGGCGAGGACGAGTGCCGCAAGGAGGCCCGGCGGCGCATCCGCCAGGGCGTCGACTGTCTGAAGATAATGACCACCGGCGGCGTCCTCTCGGAGAAGGACGCCCCCGACCAGAGCCAGTTCACCGACGCCGAGATACGGGCGTTCACCGAGGAGGCCCACCGCGTCGGTATCCCCGTCGCCTCCCACGCGCAGGGCGCGCCGGGCATCAAGAGCGCACTGGAGAACGGCGTCGACACCATCGAACACGGCTTCTACGTCGACGACGAGGCCATCGCACTGTTCCTCGAGACGGAGGCGACGTTCGTCCCCACCCTCGCCATCATGGACCGCATCGCGGAGTACGGCGAGGAGTACGACATGCCCGAGTGGGGCCTGCGGAAGGCCCGCGAGGCCCGCGAGGCGCACTTCGAGTCGGTCGAGCGCGCCTACGACGCGGGCGTCCCCATCGCGCTGGGGACGGACTTCATCGGCCCGGACCTCGTCCCGCACGGCGAGAACGCACTGGAGGCCGAGCTGCTCGTCTCCGAGGTGGGGATGGACGAGATGGACGCCGTTCGGGCGGGGACGGGTATCGCGGCCCGGACGGTCCCCGGCGACGACATCGGCATCGTCGAGGAGGGTCGCCGTGCCGACCTCCTCGCCCTCGAATCGAACCCGCTGGACGACATCACGGCCCTCCGGGAGACGGAGGCCGTCTACCGGGACGGCGACCTGGTCTCGCTGTAGGCACGCCCGTCCGGGCGTGGCGTCGCTGCAGGCCGAAACGGTATCCGGTCCTGTCCCGTGGGTGGGAACGACCCGAGGAACCACATCGTGACGAGCCGACACGAGGAGTCCCCCGAGCGGCCGCCCCTCTGTGAGCTCCGCAGCCTCGGCGCCGCCGAACACCGCAAGTCCGAAGCCGGCGACACCATCCCGCCCGACGGGTACACGCGCTGTCCGAACGACGCCGTCGGGAAGTACCGCATCGCCCCCGACGCCGGCGGCGAGGCGGTGGTCTGGCTCTGTGACGACCACGAGACGGCGTACGCCGACCGCATCGTCGCCACGGTCGAACACGTCTGAGCCGGTCGGGCCGGTCAGAACTCCTCGACGGACGGCCTGAGGTCGAGTTCCAGCGTCCACGCCGTCCGGTCCTGTTCGACGAGGTGCCAGTACTGTTCGGCTATCTCGTCCGGGTCGAGATACGAGTCGGGGTCCCGACCGCCGGTCGACTCGCGGACGCCCGGGGTGAGTATCTGGCCGTCGATGACGACGTGTGCCACGTGGACCCCCTCGGGGCCGAGTTCGCGGGCCATCGACTGGGCCATCCCGCGACAGGCGAACTTCGCCGCCGAGAAGCCGATGGCCCCGTCGCGTCCCCGGACGGACGTGGTCGCGCCGGTGAAGAGGACCGTCCCGCCCGAGCCGTCGAGCATGTCGCCGACGGCCTCCTGCGAGCAGTGGAGGGCCGCCGTCGGCCCGACCTGCAACGCCCGCTCGAAGGCCCCCGGGTCGACGTCCATCGTCCCCGACCACGACGCGGCGCTGGCGTGGTTGACGAGGACGTCGACGGGGCCGAAGGCGTCCCGGACCGCCTCGAACCCCTCGTGTATCTCCTCGGGGACGGCGAGGTCCGTCGGGACCGCGAGGGCGTCGTCCCCGAGGTCCTCGGCGAGGGAGTCGAGGTAGTCGGCCGACCGGGCGAACAGGCCCACCCGACAGCCCTCCGCGACGAACCGGCGCGCGAGCGACTCACCGAGACCGGGGCCGACACCGGCGATGACCGCAGTTCGTGTCATGTGCCGGGGACGGACGGGACCGACATATGGTTTGGTCTGATAACAGAAAGAATGATAGTCATCTATTTCTGAATTCGTTCGAGACATGTCACGGACCCACCTCCTCTCGGCACTCCTGCTCGCGCTCCTGGTGACGACCGCCGGCTGTTCCGGGCTGCTCGGCGGCGCCACCACCCCCGCCGGGACGACTGACGGCCCGGACGCGACGGAGACCTCGCCGACTGCCACGCACGCATCCGTCGCGGCGCTCGACCTCGAGACCCTCCGCGAGCGCCACACCGGGGGACTGCGCGAGGCGGGGTCGTTCAACGCGACGCGGACGGTAACCATCTCGTCGAACGACACGTCTACGCCGTTCAGTTCGTTCTCGCTCACCTCCGAGTACGCGGTGGACTTCGAGCGCAACCGCTCGATCGAACGGTCGTCGCTCTTCGGGACGACGGTGACGTACACGGCCGCCAACGGCACGACCTACCGGAAGCAGTCGTTCTCCGCGGACGCGCCGCCCGAACAGGCGAGCTACACCGTGAGCGCACCCGGTGAGGGCGGCTTCCTGTCGGTCGACCCCGTCAACGTCACGGAGGCCATCGGCGCGGACGCGTTCGTCGTCGGCGAGAACGTCACCTACGAGGCCGTCGGCACCGAGACCCGCGAGGGGGTGTCCGTCACTCGCTACGAGGCCGACGGCATCGAGAGCCTGACCGGCGACGGCCTCCTCGGTAACGGCACCATCGAGGGCGAGAACGCGAGCATCGAGCGCTTCACCGCGACGCTCCTCGTCGACGGGGAGGGAGTCGTCCGCCATAGCGAGTGGCACGTCGAGTTCGTCGACACGGCGAACGCCACCGCCTACGAACTGGGGATACGCCACGATGTGTCGGCGGTCGGCGAGGTCAGCATCGCCGAGCCCGGCTGGCTCCGGTACGTCGACGAGCGCGACGGGTCGCTCCTCGAGACGCCGACGAACTGTTCGACGCCGACGGCCGACGGCACCCTCGCCCAGTCGCCCGCGGCCGACGGCACCTACAACGTCACCTTCGAGGCCGAGACGCTCGGCGAGGACGCCGTCGTCCGACTCCAGTACGAGGACGCCGGCTACGAGAACTACCTCACCCGGACGGCATACTTCGAGGGCGACACCGCCCGGGCGACGGGACTCGCGCCGGGGGCGGTCGTCGAGGCCGTCGCGGAGAACGGCTGTGAGGAGACGGTCGTCGTCGCCACCCACACCGTCGTCGCGTCCGAGGACGAGTCGACCGGGTCGAGCGCGGCGAACTGAGCCCGACGTTCAGAGGTTCTCCCCCTGGTAGGACCCCTCGTAGGTCCCCTCGTGGTCCGCGTCCGCGAGCACCAGCTGTGCGACCCGCGCGCCGCGTTCCACCGCTATCTCGTGGTGGACCTGCAGGAGACCCTCGCCCTTCCCGCGGTAGCCGGCGTCCCAGACGGCCGTGTTGAGCATACAGGAGTTGCGCATGAGCGAGGAGCGCGGATAGATGAACCCGACGTGCTCCTCGGGGATGCCGACCGTCTCGGCGTACCGGAGGACGTACCCGCCCGGCGCGAGCGTGAAGACGTCGTCCGGGGCGTCGAGTTCCCGGCGCTCCCCGATCGTCTTCCCCTCGCGCCCGAGGCGACCCGGTTCGACCTGCTCGAAGACGGTCCCGAGGGTGAGGTCGAGGCCGTTGGGCTGGACCTGGCCCTCCGAGACGGGCGAGCACTGTTCGGCGACGAACGCACCGCTTTTGAACATGGTGGCGATGGCGCGAGCGGGCACATCACCCTTTCCGAACGAGCCGGGACACCGCCGCCCGATTCCTCCCCGTGCGGTCCATCGTTATCGTTCGTGGAGATTCGGCGTTCGAGCGGGGTCGAAACTGACGAATTCAGGTGTTTTAGGCCATCCTAGGGCAAACGTAGCCGAACACGGGTAATTTATATCCGTGGACAGTCGAGGTTCGGACGATATGGGACAGACGCTCACCGAGAAGATTCTCGATGACCACCTCGTCGAGGGCGACCTCGAGACGGGGGAGGAGATCGGCATCGAGATCGACCAGGTGCTCACACAGGACACGACCGGCACGCTCGTCTGGCTTCAGTTCGAGGCCCTCGGCCTCGACGAGGTCCAGACGGAACTCGCCGCGCAGTACTGTGACCACCAGACCTACCAGTTCGACTTCAAGAACACCGACGACCACCGCTTCCTCCGCTCTGCGGCCGGCACGTTCGGTGCCCACTTCTCCCGCCCCGGCAACGGTATCTGCCACAACGTCCACAAGGAGAACTTCGCCGCGCCCGGCAAGACGCTCCTCGGGTCGGACTCCCACACGCCGACGCCCGGCGGCCTCGGCCAGCTCGCCATCGGCTCCGGCGGGCTGGACGTCGCCGTCGCGATGGGCGGCGGCCCCTACTACATCGAGATGCCCGAGGTCGTCAACGTGCGACTGGAGAACGAGCTGCCCGAGTGGGCCACCGCGAAGGACGTCATCCTCGAGATGCTCCGTCGCCTCTCGGTGAAAGGCGGCGTCGGCAAGATCTTCGAGTACACCGGCCCCGGCGCGGAGAGCCTCTCCGTGCCCGAGCGGACGACCATCACGAACATGGGGACGGAACTCGGCGCGACCTCCTCGCTGTTCGGCACCGACGAGAAGACCGAGGAGTACCTCGCAAAGCAGGGTCGTGGAGACGAGTACGTCGAACTCCAGCCCGACGACGACGCGGAGTACGCCGACGAGATCGTCATCGACCTCGCCGACCTCGAACCGCTCATCGCCAAGCCGTCGATGCCCGACAACGTGGTGCCCGTCCGCGAGGTCGCCGGCCAGTCCGTCGACCAGGTCATCATCGGCTCCTGTACGAACGGCGGCTACGAGGACATCCTCCCCGGCGCGAAGATGCTCGAGGGCCGCGAGATCAACAAGAAGACCGAGATGATCGTCGCGCCCGGCTCCAAGCAGGCGAGCGAACTGCTCGCCCGCCAGGGCTGGACCGCGGAGATGATGGCGGCCGGCGTCAACTTCTCCGAGGCGACCTGCGGGGCCTGCATCGGCATCGGCCACGTCCCCGCCTCCGACTCCGTCTCGCTGCGGACGTTCAACCGCAACTTCGAGG
>CAYYSW010000025.1:0-14824 GCA_964474395.1 uncultured Halobacteriales archaeon | reverse complement strand
CGTCCACCCGTGCGGCCTTGATGCGGTCGTTCATCCGGTTGAGACACCGGAGGAACGTGGACTTCCCACACCCCGAGGGGCCGATGAGCGCGGTGACGCTCTCCTCGGGGATCTCCATCGAGACGTCCTTCAGCGCGTGGTCGTCGCCGTAGTGGACGTTCAGCCCCTCGACGGTGAGCTTCGCCTCCCCGTCGAAGTCGTACCGGACCCACTCGGGGCGGGTCTCCTCCTCGGTCTCGCCGGCGACGGTCCCGCGGTCACGCTCGGCGGCGGAGTCGACCCGCGGGTCGGTCCCCGTCGTCGCCGTCGCCGTCGACGGCTGTCCGTCCGGTTCGCGTCGCTCCGTCGCGCGGTTCCGCTCGGTCGTCGCGGTGTCGTTCCGCTGTTCACTCATGACTTATCTTCCTCCTGAAGTACGTTCTGGTGGCGATACCGACGGCGTAGAACGAGAGGACGACGAGCAGGAGCAGGAACGCCGTCGCCCACGCGAACTGCATCGGCTCCTGCATGTTCCCGCTGCGCAGCCCCGCCGTGATGATGGCGTAGAGTTGGTAGGGGAGCGCCGAGGACGGCTCGAACAGTGCCGGGTTCGAGATATCGAGGAACGGCGGCGCCATCACGAGGTCGACCTGGAAGCTCCCGAGCACGTCCGGCGCGTTCCGCTTCGACGGGAAGATCTCCCCGGCGGTGACGAGCAACAGCGGCGCCGTCTCGCCGGCGACGCGGCCGACGCCGAGGATGGCGCCGGTGACGATGCCCGGCATCGCCGCCGGCAGGACGACGCTCCGGACGGTCTGCCACTTGCTGACACCGAGCGCGGCGCTCGCGTCCCGGTACTCGTCGGGAACGGACTTCATCGCCTCCCGGCCGGTGATGAGCACCAGCGGGAGGAGCATGAACCCGAGGACGAGCATCCCCGACAGCAGGGACTTCGAGTTGCCGAGTCGCGGGACGAGGAAGGCGTAGCCGAACAGGCCGAAGACGATGCTCGGGGTGCTCCAGAGCCCGTTCGTCGCGACCTCGACGACCTGCGTGAACCGACCCTGCTCGGCGTACTCCGTGAGGAACACCGCCGCGCCGACGCCCAGCGGGACCGCCATCACGACCGCGCCGACCACCAGCCAAACGGTACCGACGATGGCGGGCCAGATGCCCGGCTGTTCCTCCAGCAGCGAGACGCCGTGGGTGACGAACGGCCAGTTGAGCTGGAGGCCCGGCCCGATGCCGAACCCGGCGAACGCCCGGCCCGCCCCCTTCATCGCGACGAACCCGAGCAGGTAGAGCAGGACGGTGAGGACGAGCGCGGCGAGCAGCCAGACGGCCGTGTACGCCGCCCGCTGGCGCCCCCGGCGGCCGAACCCGCCGTGTGCCTTGGCGGCGCCCCAGACGGCCACCAGCGCGGTGACGATACCGACGACCGGGACGGCCACGGGCGCGGTGAACGACGCCTGGAACTCCGGCGGCGACCACTGCCAGCCGGGGCCGATGACGCCGGTGAGGAAGACGAACCCGGCGAGGAGCGCCAGCGCGCCGCCGGGGAGCGTCGAGCCGAGGTCCTCCGTCGGGAGGACGGTCGCGACGACCACTGCGAGGCCCACCGCGAGCGTGGCGGTGAGCCAGCCGACGAGGGCGAAACCGAGCGTCTGCGAGACGAACAGGCCGGCGACGACGGCCCAGAGGAAACCGAAGACCCCGGCCGTCACCAGCCCGGCGTCGCGGTCGGGCGTCGTCGCGACGACCCCCGCCCCCGACGAGACCCCGAGACCGACCGTGACGGCCCCGAGAGCGGTCAGGACGCCGCCGAACACGGTCGGCATCGCGACCCCGCCCAGCCCGGCGTCGAAGGGGATGAGTTCCGCGAGCGTCAGGAAGCTCAGCGCGACGGTCAGGATGCCGACGGCGGCGGTGGCGGCGGCGACCAGCTCGTAGCCCGAGGTGTCGGACTCGACGAGGTCGGCGCGCGTCCCGGTCCGGTTGCTCATCTGTCACCCCCGAGCTTGCGCTGCATGCGCGATTCGACGTACTGCGAGACGATGCTGAGCGCCATCACGGTGACGAACAGGACGACACCGGCCGCGAACAGGGCGCTCATGTGTAGCCCGAAGGCGCTCCCGTACTGGGCCGCGATGGCCGACGTGAGCGTGATGGTGTTGCCGAACACGTCGTAGACCGGGTCGGGGAGTTCGACGACGGTACCGAGGATGACAGTCGCGGCCATCGTCTCGCCGATGGCACGGCCGACGCCGAGCAGAACGCCCGCCGAGACGCCCGACAACGCGGTCGGGAGCGTGACGCTCTTCATCGTCTGCCAGTCGGTCGAGCCGAGCGCGAGCGACCCGCTCTTCATCGACTCGGGGACGCTCTCGATGGCGTCCTCGGCGACGGAGACCGTCGTCGGGAGCGCCATGAACCCGATGACGATGCCGGCGAGGAACAGGCTCCCCTGACCCGGGAGCAGGAACTTGTCGGTCATCCAGGTGTTGAGCACGGTGAAGCCGATGAACCCGTAGACGATGGAGGGGACGCCGGCCAGTATCTCGACGGCCGGCTTGATGACCTCCCTGACCGACCGCGGGGCGATCTCGCTGATGAACAGCGCGCCCGCGACACCGAAGGGGGCCGCGATGGCGGTCGCGAGGAGCGTCGTAACGAGCGTCCCCCACATGAGCGGCACCAGCGAGTAGACGTGGTCGTTGGTGTCCCAGAGCGGCCGTTCGAGCCGCGTCAGGAGGTCGACGGCGCCCATGTGGGAGAACGCCGCGGACGCCTCGACGAACACGTAGACGGTGATGAGACCCAGTATCGTGACGGTGGAGACCGTCGCGACGAACGCCAGCGTGCGCGCCATCTCGGCCTGGTGTGCGATCCAGCCGTACCCGGTCGCGACGACGAGTCCGAGCAGGAACGGGACGGTGTACGGCTCCGACAGCATGAAGCTCGCGAACGCCCCGACCAGACAGACGCCGACCGCCACGCTCGCCAGGAGGCCGCCGGTCGTCGCGCCGTCGAACGTTTCACGGATTCTCGATAGGCGGGTGTTCTCTGTTACTTGTGACATGGATTGAAAGAAGGAGCAGTGACTTTCGGACTCCGAACCGCGGGCTGTCTGGCGGTTCTAGTTCGACTGCTCGGCGAGCTTCTCGCGCTGGGCCTCGAGTTCCTCCGAGGGGAGCTTGAAGTAGTTCGACCCCTGGACGAACAGTTCCTGGCCCATCGGGCTCAGGATCATGTTGATGAACGCCGACTCGCGCTCGTCCGTGTCCTCCCACGTGTACATGTGGAGGTCGCGGTTCAGCGGGTAGGCGGAGGCGCCGAGACCGGGGTCCTCGCCGAGTTCGTAGACGGTACCGTCCTCGGCTTTGAACGCGACGGCTGGGACCTGCTCGCTGACGAACGCGAGCGCCATGTAGGCGATGGCGTTGTCGGACTGACGGACGAGCGTCTGGACCTGCTGGTTCTGACCCTTCCGGGTGTCGACGCCTGACATCGAGGCGTTCGGGTCGCCGAGGAGGTTCGCGCGGAACGCGGTGTCCGTCCCCGACCCCTCGGCGCGGCCGACGGCGAAGATCTCCTTGTCCGGGCCGCCGAGTTCGGACCAGTTCGTTATCTCGCCCTGGTAGATCTGCGTCACCTGCTGGGCCGAGAGCTGCGTCACGCCGGCGTCGTATATCTCCTTGCTGACGACGATTGGCTGGCCGTCGCGGCCGACGACGTGGTCGACGAACTTGTCGAGGGTAGACTGGTCGGGGTCGTCGAGTTCGGCCTCGACGGGCGCACTGGAGTCGCCGATGTCGACCTGCTGGTTCATCAGGGCCTTCACGCCGGTCCCGGAGTGGCTGAGGCCGACCTGCACCGAGAACGGCGGGTTGGCGATCTCGCCCGTCGGCTCGAACCCGTAGAGGCCCGCCCAGTAGTCCGCGAGCCGCTCGTCGGTGTCGATGTCGTACTGGCCCGGCCCCCAGTACTCCTCGTCGTCGGCCGGCGGGTTGGAGTTCCAGTAGGACGCCGCCGTGTTAGCGATGGGGTAGACCGTCGAGGACCCCTCCGCCGAGAGGGTCGAGGGCTGCGCGCCGCCCTCCGTGGCCTCGGACCCGTTCTGGTCCTGCTGGGCCGCCTCGGTCGGGTTCGCGTCGCCGCTGGTCTCGGGGGCGGCGGAGGTGGCGTCGTTCCCGCCCTCGCCGTCGCCACCGCTGCTGCCGGCACACCCGGCGAGACCGGTCGCGCCGGCGACGCCTGCCGCCAGGATGAATTTCCGCCGCGATGCTCCCGTGGACTCCTCGTCGGGTTCGGGCGCCATACAGGAGAGACAAGCGATTTTCCCCGTAAGACAACTGCTATGAACCGTTCGTACAGTCCATGTCCCCACGGTAGTCGAACCGTGCGAACGTAACCCACGTTTTGTCTACCGAGACGTTCGGAACGGGGATTTGACCCTTGCGAATCGTTTATATAAGTGTTCTGGCCGCCTCGCGCCACCGGGTCACACACCGTGACTTACTCGTGGACGACGACGTCGCCCGTCCCGCCGTCGACGGCGTGGACGCGGTGGGGGTCCCCCTCGTAGGTCGTGAGCGCCGCGTGGGTCCGGGCGTCCTCCTCGGCAAGGGCGAACGCGCTGGCCGTCGAGGCCGACCGGATGGTCCGCGACCACTCGCAGGTCTCGCAGTACACCCACGACCGGCCGTCGACCGCGCCTGCGCCCCGCCCGCTGGTATCAGTTCGCATACCCGGACCGGGGCGACCGGCGGACTTGCCGCTCCCGCCTACGTGTGTAGCTTCGGCCACGCGGGACCGGCTATACGAGGAAACCCGGCGCTCGCTCCCAGTCCCCGCAGGGCGGCTACCCCGAGAGCGCCGGGAGGTCGGTGAACTCGAGGTCGTGGCGGCGCTGCAGGGCGCGGACGGCGTCGTGGCGCGGGCGAACCTCGTGGGGCCGGTGGGAGTCGGACCCGAAGACGAACGGGACCCCCACGTCGCTGAAGGCGTCGAGGTGTTCGGGGTTGGGGTGGAACACGTCGAGGCGGAGCGACCGGCCGGCGTTGAGTTCCGGGAGGGTGTCGGAGTCGGCCAGCGCCGCCGCGACCCGGTCGTAGTGCCCGCGGGTCGCGACGCCCTGTAGCGGGGGGGCCCGCTCGGGCAGGTCGAGGTGGCCGACGACGTCGAACAGCCCGGACTCGACGAGCGCCACCTGCCAGTCGAAGTAGCGGTCGACGACGCGGCGCTTCTCCGCGGGCGGGAGACCCACGAACGGGCCGGGTCTCGTGACGTCGTACTCGGGGAGGACGTGGACGCTCCCGATGGCGTAGTCGAAGTCCGCCCGGTCGAGGAAGCGCGCGATGTCGGCCTCGCGGTCGGGCGCGTAGGTGACCTCGACGGCGTCGTAGACGGCGACGTCTGCCTCCTCGCGCACCTCGGCGATGACCGCCCGGCGGTCCTCGTAGGTCTCGGAGAAGTCGAAGCGGGCGCGCCGGCCGAACGGGTCGTCCCAGAGGATACAGTGGTCGGCGAGGCCGATACCGCCGTGGCCGGCCCGCTCCGCGGCCCCGACCATCGCCCGGAGGTCGGCCCCGTCGGAGAACGTCGTGTGCGTGTGCAGGTCGTGTGTCGCCATCGGGTTGGTGGCCGCCCCTTGGCGGGCGAGGTACTTCAGGCAGTCGTGTGCTGCGGGTCGCTCGCTCGCGGGCGCGCCGACCCCCGGGACGTCAACCCCACAGCGGGTTTCCGCGGCGTCGGAACGGCGGCCGACCTCGTCCGGTCACTGCTGGCCCGTCTCCCGGGGGTCGGGAGGGGCGGGACCGACGGCCCGACTGCTCCCCGGGACGCCGGGAACGGGACCGCGGCGCGGCCCTGACCGCGGGGCGAGCGTTTTCCCGGTTGCCGCCCTCCCTCCGGTATGACCGGGAACGTACCCGAGGCGGCCGAGTCGCTGCTCACGGAGGGGCGCCACACCGCCTTCCTCGCGACCTGTTCGGACGGGCGACCCCACGTCGCCCCGCTGTGGTACCGCTACGAGGACGGCGTCGTGGAGCTCGTCACGACGGGCCGGAAACTGGCGAACGTCCGCGAGAACCCGCGGGTCTCGCTGGCCGTCCAGGCCGCCGACGAGGGGACGCCCGAGTGGACGGTGACGCTCCTCGGGACGGCGACGGTGGTGGACGACGAGGCGGCGACCCGCGAGGCGAACCGCCGCATCAACCGGAAGTACGGGGTGAGCGAGGACGCGTGGTCCGGCGAGAACACGCTGGTCCGGGTCGAGGTGGGGTCGGCGTCGGTGCGGACGTACTGAGCCGGGGCGTCGAGGAGCACCGGGAGTGGCGCCTGTAAACCCTTATGTGCGGCCCACGGCGAGTGATAGGCGACATGAGCGACCTCCCGGACGACTTCAAGTGCACTATCACCAACTGGGAGTACATCTACGACCTCTGTCGCGAGGTGAGCGACCAGGTCAAGGACGCGGAGTTCGAACCGGAGGTGGTGGTCGCACTCGCCCGCGGCGGCTGGTTCGCGGGCCGCTGTATCTGTGACTTCCTCGGGCTGGACGACCTGACGAGCCTCAAGATGGAACACTACGTCGGCACCGCTCAGAAGACGAACGAACCGCAGGTCCGGTATCCCATGCCCGAGGGGAGCGTCGAGGGCAAGGACGTCCTCATCATCGACGACATCGCCGACACCGGCGGGTCCATCGAGCGCGCCCACGAGTACGTCGAGGAGCGCAACCCGAACGACGTCCGCACGGGCACCCTCCAGTTGCTCGGGACGAGCGAGTTCGAACCCGACTACGTCGGCGAGCGCCTCGACGAGTGGGCGTGGGTCGTCTACCCGTGGAACTTCATCGAGGACATGGTCGACCTCATCAGCGGCGTCATGGCGAAGGACGCCGACGGTCCCTACACCACCGACGAGCTCCGGGGCCTCCTCGGGGAGTACCACCAGGTCGAGCGCATCGAGATGGAGATCGCCCAGCCCGGCCGTATGGACGAGGTGGTCACCGAGATGGAGCGCCGCGGCGTCATCGAGCGCGCGGGCGAGGGCTGGCGCCTCGTCGAGAACCGCGGCGACGTGTAGGGTGTCGGCCACCCGGACCGCGACCGTCGCGTGGGCCTGCTGGAAGATGGCCCGCCCATCACAGCTCCTCCTGATACTCGCCGTCTACGCCCTCGGAGCGACCGTCGCGCTGGCCGAGGGGACCGTACTCGACACCGGCGCGCTCCTGGCCGGCGCGCTGGCCGTCCTCCCGACGGCCGCGAGCGTCCACTACGCCAACGAGTACGCCGACCACGGGACGGACGCGCGCACCGAGCGGACCCCCTTCTCGGGCGGGAGCGGCGCGCTGGTCGAGACCGGCCTCCCGCGGACCCTCGCGCTCGGCGCGGGGGCGGTGGCGCTCCTCGCGGGCGCGCTGGCGACGGGTGCGGGGCTCCTCGTCGGGGCGCTCCCGCCTCTCGCGGCAGGCCTCCTCCTCGCCATCGCGGTCCTCGGCTGGCAGTACTCCGTCGGGCCGCTCCGACTCGCGTGGCGCGGGTGGGGCGAACTCGACAACTCGCTGCTCGGCGGCCTCCTCCTGCCCGCCTACGGCGCGGCGGTCATCGCCGGCCCCATCGTGACCACCCTGCTCGCCTGCGTCCCGTTTTTCTTCCTCGTGTTCGCTAACCTGCTCGCGACCCAGTGGCCCGACCGGGAGGCCGACGCCGCCGTCGGGAAGCGAACGCTCGTGACGCGGCTCGCGCCGCCGACGCTCCGGCGGCTCTACCTCGGCGCCCTCCTCGGCGGCTACGGCTCGCTGGTCGCCCTCTGGGGGTCGGTCCTCCCCACCCTCGTCGTCGGCGCGACCCTCCTCGTCGCGCCGCTGTCGGCGTGGGGGTTCGCGGGGTTCACCCGGCGACACGTCCCGCTCCCGAGCGTCGCCGCGATGGTCGCGTGCTGTGTCCTCCAGCTACTCGCGTGGGGCGCTCTCGCGTTCGGGTGACGCCGCCCGCCCGTCCCCGTCCCCCCGGAAGTCGCCCAGCGAGAGCGACCAGTCCCAGCCGTGGTACCGGACGCGGGGGGCGGCGTCGATGGGGAGACAGTCGTACAGGCGGAGCGTCGCGAGGACACCCGACCTGCCCCCGAAGTCCCCGCGGTACCAGAGCATCACGCGGGGGACTCGGACGACGTCCGCATCGGCGTCGTACTCGACGGTCGAATCGAGGTAGCCGCCCGCCGCGAGGTCGAGCTGCGCGTCGACCTCCCCCGCCTCGTAGGCGAGAACGGGGGGGCAGCTCTCGGCCCCGCAGTTGAGCGCGAAGTGGACCCGCGGGTCGAGGCGGTCCACGCGGTGTGCGCGCTCGAACTCGCCGGGGAACGGGTCCCGGAGGTAGCCGAACCCCCACGGGAACTGCGACCGCCGGAGGATGCCGTGTTCGATGTCGTTCAGGCTCAGGTCGTGGCCCGCGACGGCGACGACGGGGGCCTCGAAGAAGCGGTTCCGGGCCTCGTACTGCTCGGGGGCGGCCGCGAGGACGTCCTGCGTGGCGGCGTTGTAGACGTTCAGCCAGAACGCGAGGCGCGAGGCGTCGTCCGCGAGGGCGTCGGCGAGGTCGTCCGGGTCGAGGTCGCGGAGCGCCGCGGCGACGGCCGAGGTGGGCCGGTCGCGGCGGACGCGCGTGAGGTACGCCGCCGCGAGGTCGAGGGGGTCGTCGGGGAGGTGAGGAGTCACTGGGCGAGACGACGGCCGCCCGACCCATGAGCGTTTTCCGGAGTGTTTTACCCGCCGCACGCGCGAGGTCCGGACATGACAGTCGGCTTCATCGGCGGCAGCGGCATCTACGAGGCCCTCGACCTGGAGAACGTCCGCGAGGAGGACGTCGCGACGCCCTTCGGCGACCCGAGTGCCCCTATCACCGTCGGCGAGATGGCCGGGACCGAGGTCGCGTTCCTCCCACGGCACGGCCGTGACCACCAGTTCTCGCCGACCACCGCCCCCTACCGCGCGAACATCCACGCGCTGAAACAGGTGGGCGTCGAGCGCATCCTCGCGAGCAACGCCGTCGGCTCCCTCCGCGAGGACCTGCCGCCCCAGTCGCTGCTCGTCCCCGACCAGATATTCGACCGGACGCGCCACCGCGAGTACTCCTTCTTCGGCGAGGAGATGGTCGCACACATGGGCTTTGCCGACCCCTACTGCCCGCACATGGCCTCGCACCTCGTCGAGTCCGCCGACGCGGTGGGGAAGGACGCCGAGGACGGCGGCACCTACGTCTGTATCGAGGGGCCGCAGTACTCGACGCGCGCCGAGAGCGAGTTCTTCCGGGCGCAGGGCTGGGACGTCGTCGGCATGACGGCCATCCCCGAGGCGAAGCTAGCCCGCGAGGCAGAACTGTGCTACGCGACCGTGACGGGCATCACGGACTACGACGTCTGGAAGCAGGACGCCGAGGTGACGCTCGACGAAGTGCTGGAGAACGCCGCCGCCAACGAGACGGCCATCAAGCAGGTGGTCGAACACGCCATCGAGCATCTGCCCGACGAACGCGAGTGCGACTGCGGTCGCGCCCTGGAGGGGACCATCAACACCCCGAGCGAGGCCATCCCCGAGGAGACGAAAGAACGAGTGGACCTGCTGGCCGGCGACTACCTCTGAGGCGGGACGCGCGACGCGGTCGGCACCCGGCGGTAGCGACGGCCGGCGTCGCGTGACTGGAACGGCTCGAAGAACGGAAAAAGCGGTTCGACGTGGGGTCGTCGGGCTTACGTCCGGATGGGCGTCTCGACGGGGTCGTCGCTCCGGGCACCGGGGAGGAGTTCACGCCCGAAGAGGGCGTACTCCAGCGCGAGGCGGCCGGGGCCGCTGAAGACGACGGCGACCGAGACCAGCATGAGGGTGAGGACGTACTCGATGCCGTTGTTCCCCACCGCGAAGCCGTTCGGGATGTGGACGAGCATCATCGCGACGAACATGTCGACCGCGATGAAGGCCGCCGCGTACCGGGTGAACAGCCCTACCAGGAGCAACAGGCCGCCGAACAGCTCGACGAGGCCCACTATCCAGGCGAACACCTCGGGCAGGGGAACGCCCAGGGAGGCAAGGAAGCCGGCGAAGTTCCCGATACCGCCGACGGACTTGGGGCCGACGCCGAACTTCCCGAGACCGCTGATGACGAAGACCGAACCGAGGGCAGCGCGCATGAAGACGGGGCTCCAACCGGACCACCTGCTGGTCGTTATCTCTGATTGCATATTGAATCGACGCCACGAGGAAGGTCGTTCGAGGTAATAAACATTTGCTATTCATCTAACATGAATCGGGAACGTCAGCGCGCACGGACCATCAGGAAGCCGGCTCGGTTTCCGACACCTTCGACGCGACCGAACCGGGCGAGCGGCCCGGGGGAGCCGCGGGACGGGCCAGGCCGGGGGCGGCTCAGTCGGCGATTGCCTCGGCCGTCGCCTCCGTCGCCGCGGGGTCGCGAATCCACAGGTCGCCGAACAGGTCGTCCTGCTGGAGGCGGACCTGCCCCCGGTGAGCGAGGAACAACAGGGCGAGGAACGTCTCGACGCGCGACCCGCCGGCGTCCTGTATCTCGGCGTACAGCACCTCCTCGCGCCCGGCGTCGTACTGCTCCCGGAGCGCGCGGTTGACGTGCCGGATGGTCGTCTCGATGTCCTCCTGGTGGGCCGTACCCGTCACGTCCTGTGCGGTCGGCTCCTCGTCGACCCGGACGTCGTCGCCCGAGCGGTAGTCGAGGGTCTGGGTGCCCCGCCGGAACCCCTTCGGCGAGTCGCTCGTGTCGTAGGTCCGCGATTCCTTCCACCACGACCCCCGCTCTGCCTCCCGGAGCTCGCGGACGAGTTCGTCGAGCGTCTCGGGCATCCCGCGGGCGCGCTTGCGTTCGAGACGGCGGTCCATCTCCCGGTCCAGCGCGTCGAACGGGTCGGCACCCCACTCCTCGTCGTCGGGGGCACCGGGGGCGTCCCACGGCTCCTCCCACGGTTCGAGGGGAGACTCCTCCTCGGGGTCGTCGTCCTCCATCAGCGCGTCGCTCTTCATCCGCAGGAGGACGCTCGCGTAGAACAGCGCCCGACCGCCCGTCCGCAGGTCGCCGTCGTCCAGCGCCGCGAGGAACTTGTCGGTCACCGCGACGATGTCGATGTCCCACGGCTCGATCTCGCCCTGGTCGGCCAACTGGACGAGGAGTTCGACGGGTTCGACCGCCTCCGCGTCCTCCTCGTCGGGGACCGCCTCCGCGTCCACGTCGTCCCCGAGGAGGTCCGAGGCGTCCGTCCGGGGGTCCTCGCGGTCCTCGTGGCCCGCGATGTTCAGCGAGACGCCGTCGCCGACGTCCGCGCCGTCGTGGTCCGCGTGACCGTTCGTCTGCTCGTCGGAGTCCGCGTCGTCTCGCTCCTCCGAGGCGCTCTCTCCGTCACCGGCGGCTCTGTCGCCGGTTTCTCGCGGGGGCTCCGACCCCGCGCTGTTCGGGCCTCGCTCTCGGCCCTCGCTAGTCATCGGCCGGCACCCCCTGCCCGCTCAGGTCGATACCGGTCACCGCCGAGACGTTGTCGTCCATCATCGTCACGCCGATGGCGCGCTCGGAGCGTTCGAGCAGCGCCGAGCGGTGGGAGACGACGATGAACTGCGCGTCGTCGGCCAGCGCGTCGACCATCTCGCCGACCGCCTCGGCGTTGGCCGCATCGAGGAAGGCGTCCACCTCGTCGAGCGCGTAGAACGGCGCCGGGTTGTGGCGCTGGATGGCGAAGATGAACGCGAGGGCGGTCAGCGACTTCTCGCCGCCGGACATGGCGTCGAGGCGCTGGACGGGCTTGTCGCCCGGCTTGGCCTTCATCGTCAGGCCGCCCTCGAAGGGGTCGTCCTCGTCTTCCAGCACGAGCGTCCCGCTCCCGCTGGAGAGGCGGCCGAAGATGTCCTCGAAGTGCTCGTTGATGGCCTCGTAGGAGTCCATGAACGTCGCCTTCTTCTTGGCCTCGTAGCCCTCGATGCGCTCGACGATGCCGTCGCGCTCCTCGACCAGCGTGGCCCGTTTGTCCCGCAGGTCCGCGAGGTCGTCGGCGACGGCGTCGTACTCGTCGATGGCGAGCATGTTGACCGGTTCGAGCGCGGCCATCTCCCCGTTCAGCCGCTCGATCTCGACTTCCACCTCGTCGTGGTCCGGGATGGACTCGGGGTCGTACTCGCCGACCTGCGAGGCGAGTTCGTCGATCTCCCACTCCAGGCGGTCGCGTTTCTCCTCCAGCGATTCGAGCCGGGAGTCGAGTTTCCCGACTTCCTCCTTTGCCTCGTCGCGGGCCTCCTTCGCCTCGCGGAGGTCCGCCTTCAGGTCCGACCGCTCGTCTTTGAGTTCGGCCAGTTCCTCCTCTAAGTCCGCGACCTGCTCGCGTTTCTCCTCTAGGAGGGTCTCCTGGTCGTCGATTTCCGCCTCCAGTTCGACGATGCGCTCCTCGGCCTCGGCCTTGCGGTTCTGGGCGCTCTCGATGTCGTCGTGGAGCTCCTCGATCGCCTCCTCGGCGTACTGTTTCTCCAGTTGGTGCTCGTTGAGCGTGCCGTCGAGGTCGTCCATCTCGGCTTCGAGGTCCGCGATCTCCTCGCGTATCTCCTCGGCGCGTTCGGTGAGTTCGGCCACCTCCGAGTCCCGGAGGTCGGCCTCCCGTTTCTCGATGCGCTCCTCGATGGCCGCTATCTCCTCGTCCTTCGCGGCGATGTCGGCCTCGATGACCTCCATGCGGTCGGTCACCTCCTCGCGCTCGGCCTCGATGTCGTCGAGCTGGGACTCCTTTCGCTCGATCTCCTCGCGCACCGATTCGATGCGCCCCTCGGTGGCCTCGACGTCGCCCTCGATGTCCCGGACCTTGTCGGCGACGTTCGCCTGCCGGTCGCGGGCGTCGTCCAGCCGCGACTCGACGTCGCGCAGTTCCTCGCGGACCGACGACCGCTCGTCTTCCAGTTCGTTGATGCGCGTGGCGACCCGTTCGAGTTGGCCCTCGCCGCCGGCGAAGGAGTAACGGGACCCCGACCGGGACCCCCCGGTCATCGCTCCGCTCTTCTCGACGAGTTCGCCCTCCAGCGTCACCATCCGGAACGACCCCATCAGGTCGCGGGCGGTAGCGACGTCCTCGACGACCAGCGTGTCCCCGAGGACGTACGAGAAGATCCCCGCGTACTGCGGGTCGAAGTCCACGAGGTTGTACGCGAAGTCCACCACGCCCGACTCGTTCGGGATCGAGGGCAGCGAGCGCTGGTGCATCTTGTTCATCGGGAGGAACGTCGCCCGGCCCGCGTTGCGCGACTTCAGGTACTCGATGCAGCGCTGGCCGACGCCGTCGTCGTCCACGACGACGTTCGCGAGGCGACCCCCCGCGGCCGTCTCGCAGGCCGTCGCGTACTGGCTGGAGACGCCGCCCAGTTGCCCGACGGCGCCGTGGACGCCGTCGAGGTCGCCGTTCAGGACCGTGGTGACCGCCCGCCCGAACGAGGAGTCCCCGCTCTGGCCGGCTTTCGCCTCCAGTTCGGCGTACTCTCCCTGGGCCGCGCTCAGTCTGTCCTCGACGTCCTCCAGTTCGTCCTGCAGGTCGTACTTCTCCCCGCGCAGGTCGTCGACGACGGACTCGATGGTCGCCTTGTTCTTCCTGACTTTCTCCAGTTCCGCTTGGAGGTCCGCGAGGTCCGCCTCCAGTTCGGGAATCTCGTCCTCGAGGTCCTCGATCTCGGCGCGCAGGTCGCGTTGCTCGTTCGAGCGCCGGCGGGCCTCGTCGAGCAGGCGGTCCTGTTCGCGCTGGAGTTCGTTCTTCTCGGCTTTCGCCTCCTCCAGGTCCTCCCGGGCGGCCGCGAGGTCCTCCTTCAGTTGTTCGTACTCGTCGTCGACGGCCTCGATGTCCGCCTCGACGTCGGCGAGTTCCTCGCGTCGCTCCTCGACGTCGGCCTTCAGCGAGGCCTTCTCGACTTTGACGTTTCGGACCTTCGCGTGGAGGTCGTCGACCTGCTCCTGCTTGCGGTCGACCTTCACGAACGCCTGCCGACGCTTGTTCTCGGCGTCCTCGACGCGCTCGCGGGCGCTCTCGATGGCGTCCTCCAGGCGGGATATCTCGCCTTTGACCTCCTCCATCTCGCGTTTGACCCGGAGCTGTTCGTCCTCGCCGGTGCGCTCTATCTCCGCGTTCAGGTCCTCGAGGTCCTCCTCCAGGCGGACGACCGCCCCCTGCCGGTCGTCGAGGGCCCGGCGGCGCTCATCGAGGTCGGACTCGACGCGCTCGATTCTCGTCTCCGTCGAGTCTAGTTCGGCGCGTTTGTCCTCCAGTTCGGCGGCCTTGAGGTAGCCCTCGTACTCCTCGCGTTCCTCCTTCAGCGACTGGTACTCCAGGGCCGTCTCGCGTTCGTCCTCCAGCTGCGCGAGGCGGTCTTCCTTCTCCTCGATGCGGAGGTCGGCCTCGTCGACGCGCTCCTCGACGACCTCCAGTTCGTCCATCGCGTCGGCCTTGCGCGCGTCGAACTCCGCGACGCCGGCTATCTCGTCGATTATCTCGCGGCGGGAGCCGGGCGTCATGTTGATTATCTCGGTGACGTCACCCTGCATCACGACGTTGTACCCCTCCGGCGCGACGCCGGCCTGCGCCAGCAGGTCCTGGATGTCCGAGAGGTTCACCGAGCGGCCGTTCAGGTAGTAGTACGAGTAGTAGTTGTCCTCCGTGCGTTTCACGCGGCGCTTCACGGAGATCTCGTTGACGTCGCCGACGTCGTCGGTGCCGGCGGCGATCTCGACCTGCGAGCGCGACAGGCGGCCTTCGTCGTTCGCGAGCACGACCTCGACGATCGCTTCCTTCGGGCCGCCGTCCT
>CAYYSW010000024.1:2746-15051 GCA_964474395.1 uncultured Halobacteriales archaeon | reverse complement strand
CCCGCGCGCTCGCGCCCGGGCCGCAGTTGCTCCTGCTCGACGAGCCGATGAGCGCGCTCGACGCCCGCCTGCGGACCCAGCTCAGGCGGCAGGTGCGGCGCATCCAGTCTGACCTCGGGGTCACGACCGTGTACGTCACCCACGACCAGGCGGAGGCGCTCGCCGTCAGCGACCGGGTGGCCGTGATGAACGGGGGTCGGGTCGAACAGGTCGGGACCCCCCGCGAGATATACCGACGGCCCGGGACTCGATTCGTCGCGGAGTTCGTCGGCGAGAACAACGTCTTCACCGGAGAGGTCGTCGAACGGGGGGGCGAGCACGTCGAGGTGACCGTCGGCGGGACGACGTTCCGCCTCGCCGGGGGCGGGCGCGTCGGCGAGTCCGTCGCCTTCTGTGTGCGCCCCGAGTCGCTCTCGACGGACGCGACCGGGAACCGCTTCGAGGTGCGCGTGCGGACGGCGGAGTTCCTCGGCGAGGCGACGCGGGCGTACGCCGACTGGGAGGGCCGGGATATCGTCCTGCGGACCGACGAGGACCTCACGGGCGGGGAGTCGCTGACCGTCGGGTTCGCCCCCGGGGCGGCCGTCCGCTTCGACTGACCGGGCGCGCACGGCCGGGGTGGCTTTTTGTCGCCCGGGCGGTGAGATACGCTCGACGCAGCCAATGATACTCCAGTACGCGGTCATCCCCATCGACCCCGACGGTCACGACGAAGCTATCGACGCCCTCACCGAACTCGCCGAGCGCTCCCGCGAGGAGAGCGGCGTCGTCGAGTACCGCGTGACGACCGACGTGGAAGACGAGTCGGTCGTCCGTATCTTCGAACAGTACGAGGACCAGGACGCGGTTGACGCCCACATGAACAGCGACCACTTCGGCGCGTTCCAGGAGAAGTTGCCCGAGTTTGCGGGCGGCGACGTCGAACTCTACAAGTACGAGGTCTCGGACTCGACGCAGTTGATGTAGGGCCGGTCGGTAGCCGAAGCCGACCCGACGGAACGCGGGATTGATGTGAACCACTCCCCTCGGTGGCGCACATGTCGAAGCGCCCGCCCGACCGACGGTCCCCGGTAGCGTCCAGATGACACCGCCCGCCGACATCCGCCGCCTCGACCCGAAGACCGTCGAGCGCATCGCGGCCGGCGAGGTGGTCGAGCGACCCGCCTCGGTCGTGAAGGAACTCGTCGAGAACGCCGTCGACGCCGACGCCTCGCGGGTGCGCGTCGCCGTCGAGAACGGCGGCATCGACGGGGTCCGGGTGACCGACGACGGCGTCGGGATGGACCGCGAGGCCGTCGAACGGAGCGTCGAGCAACACACCACCTCGAAGATACGCGACATCGACGACCTCGAATCGGGCGTCGCCACGCTCGGCTTCAGGGGGGAGGCGCTCCACGCCATCGGTGCCGTCTCGGAACTGACCGTCACCACGAAACCGCGCGGCGGCGGGGCGGGCACCGAACTCGTCGTCCGCGGCGGCGACGTCGTGTCGGTGACCCCGGCGGGCTGTCCGGAGGGGACGACCGTCGAGGTGACCGACCTCTTCTACAACGTCCCCGCGCGCCGGAAGTACCTCAAGCAGCCCTCGACGGAGGCCGACCACGTCCAGCGGGTGGTCACGGGCTACGCGCTGGCGAACCCGGACGTGGCCGTCGCCTTCGAGACCGACGGGCGGGAACGCTTCGCGACGACCGGCCGCGGCGACCTGCGTTCGGCGGTGATGCACGTCTACGGCCGGGAGGTGGCGAGCGCGATGGTCGAGGTGGACGGAACCGACCTGCCGGACGGCCCCCTCGACGGCGTCTCCGGGCTGGTGAGCCACCCCGAGACGACCCGCGCCAGCCGGGAGTACTGCGCGACGTTCGTCAACGGCCGGTTCGTCACCGCGAGCGCGGTCCGCGAGGCCGTCGTGGACGCCTACGGGACGCAACTGGCTCCCGATCGCTACCCCTTCGCCGTCGTCTTCCTCGACGTGGACCCCGCGACGGTAGACGTCAACGTCCACCCCCGGAAACTCGAGGTGCGCTTCGCCGACGAGGACGGCGCCCGCGCGCAGGTCGAGGGTGCCGTCGAGCGCGCCCTCCTCGACGAGGGGTTGGTTCGCTCGGGCGCGCCGCGGGGCCGGTCCGCGCCCGAGCAGACCGAGATCGCCCCGGAGTCGGATACGGACCGGAACACCGGACGGGGGGACGACACGGACACGGACCCGCCCGACACCGGCCCGGAGGCGCCGGCGGACCGGTCACGCGACCGCGGCCGGGCGACCGACACCGACTCCGGCCCCGGTTCGGCCGACCGCTCCCCGACCCGCGACACGGACTGGGAGTCCCGCGGCCGGGCCGCCGCGGACGTCGAGTCGGCGAGTTCCGGGGCCGACTCGTCGGGCCCCGATTCAGAAGCGGACTCGACCGGGGACCCGTCCCCGGCCGCCGACTCCACCGCGAACGAGCCGGGCGCGCCCGGGAGTCGACACGCGTCCCGCGACCGTGACGAGGGCCGCAAGTTCCGGGCGGCGACCGAACAGACCCGCCTCTCGGCGCGCCCGCCCGAGGGCGAGGGGGAGTACGAGCGCCTGCCCGCCCTCGACGTCCTCGGGCAGTACGACGACACGTACGTCGTCGCGGCGGCGGAGGACGGCCTCGTCCTCGTCGACCAGCACGCCGCCGACGAGCGGGTGAACTACGAGCGACTTCGGGAGGAGTTCGCCGACGGCGTGGACGTCCAGTCGCTGGCCGAACCCGTCCGGCTGGAACTCACGGCCCGCGAGGCGACGCTGTTCGAGGAGTTCGCGGACGCGCTGGCGTCGCTCGGCTTCCACGCCTCGCTCGCGGACGACGACGACCGAATCGCGGAGGTCAGGACCGTCCCCGCCCTGCTGACCGGCCGCGAGGACCTCGTCCGGGACCTGCTGACGGCGTTCGTCGCGGGCGACGGCGCGGCCACGGTGGAGGCCGCCGCGGACGAACTGCTCGCCGACCTCGCGTGCTACCCCTCCATCACCGGCAACACCTCGCTGACGGAGGGGTCGGTCGTGGACCTGCTCGCGCGCCTCGACGACTGCGAGAACCCCTACGCCTGCCCGCACGGGCGGCCCACGGTCGTCGCCATCGACCGCGAGGAGATCGCCGACCGCTTCGAGCGGGACTACCCCGGCCACGCGGGCCGACGGGCGGAATGACTTTGCTCCGGCAGGACCCGCCGGAACTATGGACACCAGACTGGCAGCGCGACCGGTGGCGACCGCGGGGGTGCGGACGTGACGCTCGTGACGTTCGGGGAGGCGTCCCTGCATCTCGCCCCGCCCGGCCGGGAGCGACTCGCGACCGCGGACACGTTCCGGGTGAGCGTCGACGGCGCCGAGTCGAACGCGGCGGTGGCGGCCGCGGCCCTCGATACCGACGCGGTGTGGCTCTCGAAGCTCCCGGGCGGCCCCCTCGGACGGCGCGTCGCGAGCACCCTGCGCGGTCACGGCGTGGACGTCGACGTGGTGTGGGCCGAGGACGGCGGTCGGCAGGGCGTCCGATACTTCGAGCGGGGGAGCGACCCGCGGCCCGACGTGGGTATCGACGACGCGACCGACGCGGCCGTGACCCGCCTCGCTCCGGAGGACCTGCACGTGGCCCGCCTGCGCGACGCCGGCCTGTTCTACACGACGGCGGCGACGATGGGGCTCTCGCGTGACCTCGTGCGGACCTGCGCGACGCTGCTGGCGACGGCGAGCAACGCGGGCGTCCCGACGGCCTTCGGGCTGGGCGACCGGGGGCGCTTCCCGGACGAGGAGGTCCGCGAGGCCGTCGCCGAACTGTTCCCGGACGTGGACGTCCTCGTCGCCCGCGAGGCGGACGTCCGGCGGGTCCTCGGGCGCGAGGGCACCGCCCGCGAACTGGCCCACGCGCTCGCGAGCGCCCACGGGTTCGAGCGGGTCGCCATCACCCGAGGAGAGCGCGGGGCCGTGCTCTGGGAGGACGCCACCTGCCACGAGCGGACGGCCGTGGAGACGCGCGTCACCGACCCCTCGGGGGCGGTCGACGCCTTCGCGGGCGCCGTCCTCGCGGGGACGCTGGCGGGGCGGGACGCCGCGACGACGGTGGTCGACGCGGTCGCCGCCGAGTCGCTCGCCCGGACCGTTCCCGGGCCGCTCTCCACGGCCGACCGCGACGACGTCGCGGCCGTCGTCGCACGGATGGACAACGAGCGCGAGCGCCGGCGACAGTGACGGCCGGCGAATCCGGGTCCGTCTCGTGAGGGGGGGAACTCGCATGTCGGGAGGACACGTGGTCGCGGGTGACGCCTCAGCTCTCAGCTCGTCGAGAACCCGCCGTCGATGACGAGGCCGTGGCCCGTTATCCACGACGCCTCCTCGCTGGCGAGGAAACAGATGGCGTCGGCTATCTCCTCGGGTTCGCCGAGACGGCCGAGCGGGTAGCGCCGGAGCATCGCCTGTTTGGCGGCCTCGGGGTCGTCCTGGCTCTCCCAGAACTGCCGGCCGAGGTCCGTATCGACGAACCCGGGACAGACGGCGTTGGCGCGGACGCCCTTCCGTCCCGCCTCGGCGGCGACCGCCCGCGTGAAGTTCAACACCGCGCCCTTCGTCAGCGAGTAGACCGCCTGCTTGGGGAGGCCGTACAGCGCCGCCAGCGAGGCGACGTTGACGATGGCGCCCGACCCCTGTTCTTTCATGTGCGGGAGGGCGGCGTGACAACCGTTCCAGACGCCGTTGACGTTGACGTTCATCACGAAGTCGCGCGTCTCGGCGTCGATGTCCTCCGTGTAGGCGGGCGGATGGCCCGTCCCGGCGTTGTTCACGAGGACGTCGAGGCCGTACTCCTCGCTCGTGGCCTGTACGAGGTCGTGAAAGCGGTCGGCGTCGGTGACGTCGAGTTCGTGGGTGACGGCCTCGCCGCCGGCCTCGCGGATGGCGTCGGCCGTCGCCTCGGCGCCGTCGGTGTCGATGTCGGTGACGACGACGTGTGCGCCCTCCTCGGCGGCGCGGCGCGCCGTCGCTTCCCCGATTCCCGTGCCTGCGCCGGTAATGAAGACCGTCTTGCCTTCGAATCGCATACACGGGCCACGGTGGCTCGTGACATAAAACCGGCCAGCGGCGCGCCGCCCCCGCCCGGCCGACCGCAAGCGATTCCCCCGCGTCGGTCTACACCTCCCCATGCTCGCTCCCGGCGACGACGCCCCCGCGTTCGAACTGCCCGACCAGGACGGCACGCCCACTGAACTCCCCGTGGAGGGGGCCGCGGTCGTCTACTTCTACCCGCGGGCAGACACGCCCGGCTGTACGACCGAGGCCTGTGGCTTCCGGGACTCGTGGAGCGCCTTCGAGGACCGCGGGGTCCCCGTCTTCGGCATCAGCGACGACCCCGTCGAGGACCTCGCGGCCTTCGCCGAGAAACACGACCTTCCGTTCACCCTCCTGTCGGACTCCGAGGGCGCGGTCGCCCGACAGTACGACTCCTACGGCGAGAAACAGATGGGCGGGAACACCTTCGAGGGGACCTTCCGGAACACGTTCGTCGTCCGTGACGGCGAGGTCGCGGCGGTCTTCGAGGGCGTCTCGCCGGAGGGCCACGCCGAGGAGGTGCTGGCGGCGCTCGACGCGGAGGACACGGAGGGGTAGGTCCGCGACCGCGACCGCGACCGTGTCGCCCCGAGCGAAAGAACGACGCCCTTCCCCGCGCAACGATATCTCATGACACGACCACTCGACGGAAAGGCGGCGGTAGTGACGGGCGCGAGTTCGGGCATCGGTGCGGTCTCGGCCCGCTATCTCGCCCGCGACGGCGCGAACGTGGCGCTCGCGGCCCGGCGCAAGGGGAACCTCATCGACCTGCGCGACGAACTCGAAGCCGAACACGACGTGGAGGCGGCCGCCATCCCGACGGACGTCCGCGAAGAGGCGATGGTCGAGGACCTGATCGAGACGGCCGTCGACCGCTTTGGCGGCCTCGACGTCCTCGTGAACAACGCCGGGCTCGCCCGCGGGTCGAGCGTCGAGGACCTCTCGACCGACGAGTACCGCCTGATGATGGATACGAACGTCGACGGGATGTTCTTCGCGACCCGTGCGGCCCTGCCGCACGTCCGCGAGTCCGGCGGGACCATCGTCTTCATCGGGAGCTTCGCGGGCCAGTACCCCCGCCCGTTCAACCCCGTGTACGCCGCGACGAAGTGGTGGACCCGCGGGTTCGCTCACAGCGTGGCCGCACAGGTCGGCGACGAGGGCGTCGCGGTGTCGGTCATCAACCCCGCGGCCGTCCGCACGGAGTTCGAGGTGCCCGGCAGCGGCGACCTCGATGGGAGCGGCCAGTTCAAAGAGCGCTTCGAACCGGGCGAGGCGGTCGAACCGGAGGAGGTGGCCGAGGCCGTCGCCTACGTCGCCCGCCAGTCGCCCTCGATGGTGAGCGAACTCGACCTCTACAACCGCGACAAGATGACGCTGTTCTGACTGGAGTCAGCGCACCTCGACGACCAGCGCCTCCTCGGGGGTCGTCCCCGCCCGGACGTACCCCGAGGGGCCCTTCTCGAAGGTCTCGACGGTGACGACGAGGCGGCCCGCATCGAGCGTCGCTCGGAGCACCGGGCCGACGCCCGTCACGACGACGTACGGGGGGCCGGCGACCGGCTGTGCCCGGAGTTCCTCGCCGGCGGCCGCGACGGCCCCCGTGAGCACCCCCGGCAACTGCCCGTGGACTCCCGCCTCCCGGAGGCACGCCTCCAGGTACCGACCGAGACGGTCGTCGTCCGCTTCCTCGACGGCCTCCGCACACGACAGCACCGCTTCGATGAGCGGCCGGTGCTCGTCGAGGAGGTACGCCCGGACCGTCCCTTCGACGCTCATCCGGCCGCGCAGTTGTTCGGCCCGAGTTCGAGTTCGAAGGCCGTCGCCTCGTCGACCTTCTCGCGGCCGAGGTTCACTGCGATGACCCGCTCGTAGTTCGCGGGGCGCGCGCCCATCCGGTCGGTGACGTAGTCGACGAACTCCTCCTCGCCCATCCCGAAGGCCGACAGGGACTCGCGCAGGTGGCCCAGTTCGGCGGCGTGGGGCCCCGACCCGCCCTCGTCGGGGTCGTAGTGCCCCGGCGCGACGAGGAGTCCGTCGGGCAGGTCGGCGAACCGCTCGGTGAGCGTCCGGTGGAGGTCGCGGGCGTGGTCCTCGGCACCCGCCTCGCCGGCTTCGAGGTCCGGCCTGGGGACCCGTTCGGTGAACAGGCCGTCGCCGGTCAGGAGGACGCCCTCGCCGCCGCTCCCGTCCTCGTCCTCGCTCCCACGGAGGCGATAGGCCGTCATCTCGGTGGTGTGGCCCGGGGCGGCCACCGCCTCGACGGTGGCTTCGCCGACGGTCAGCGTCTCGCCCGGTTCGAGACGCGTGAACGCTTCCGGGTCGGCCAGCCCCCGCTCCGTCGCACCCGATGGGAGGACCCCCTCGACGCCCCGGTCGGCGAGTTGTCGGACGCCGGAGACGTGGTCGGCGTGGACGTGGGTGTCGAGTGCGTAGCGCAACTCAGCGCCGTACGCTTCGGCGTCCTCGACGTAGCGGTCGGTGAACGCCCGCAGCGGGTCCACGACGGCGGCCTCGCCGTCGCTCACGAGGAGGTAGGCCAGACAGCCGCTGGAGGGACGAGCGTACTGGAGGACCGTCGCGTCCGTGTCGGCGTCGAGTTCGCTCGCCTCGTAGAGGCGCGCCCAGCCCTCCATCCCACCGGCGAGGTTCACCGCCCCGATACCCTCCTGCTCGAGGAGGCTCGCGACGTAGGCGCTCGCCTCGCCGCGCGCACAGACGGCGACGACCGGTTCCGGAAGGTCACCGACGAGGTCCGACACCCCGCCGGTCGCCTCCGCGGCGACGAACTTCATGTACGGTATCTCGGTCCGTTCGATGCCGGGCCCCTCGATGCGCCACTCGTCGATCTCGCTCCGGTTGCGCACGTCGAGGAGGTGGACGGCCTCCCCGGCCTCGGCCCGGCGTCGCAACTCCGCGGAGTCGAGCGACATGACCGGTCGCTCCGGTTCGGGGTACTCCTGGCTCATGACCCCCAAGACGTGAGGCGGGCGAATAAGCCCCCGGGCGAACCCCTCAGAACGCTTGGATATCCTTGATGTCGGTCGCGTGACTCTCCCCGGACATGAACGAGACGGAGTTCATCGAGACCGTCCGCGGGGCGTGCGACCAGGAACTCTCCCGGCTCGGCAGCGAGAAGGCGCTCGTCGCCTCGACGGCGGCGCAGCTGGACGACGAACACGTCCTCGAATCGGCGGCACGGGCCGAACGGCGTGCCATCGACACCTTCGAGGGCTGGGCGACGACCGAGGACGACACCGAGGCGCAGGCTGCGTTCGAGCGTGTCCTCGGCCAGGAGCGTGACCACCTCGACCGCATCGCCGAGCGCCTGGAGGGGACGCCGGCGGCCGAGACAGAGGCCGACGACCTCCACGAGTACCTCCGTGGCCTCGACGACGCGGTCGAACGCGTCGCCGCCGGCATGGTCGCGCGGTCGCTGGTGGCCTCGAAGAGCCTCCTCCAGACCATCAACTACTTCATCAACGAATCGGACGAGTCGACGGCCGACCTCTTCCGGGAGGTCCGCGCCGAGACCGACGAGCAGGTCGAGTCGGGCGCGCGGCTCCTCGCGGACCTCTGTACGGAGGACGCCCAGTGGGACCGCGCGGAGCGGGCGGCCGTCGAGACCATCGAACTCGCCTACGAGGAGTACGCCGACGCGCTGGAGGGGATGGGCATCGACCCGAAACCCGTCTGCTGAACTCCCACCGTTTTCACGCCTCGGGTCGCGCGGAGCGCGAGGAACCGGAGAACCGCGGCGCTTCGCGGCGCGGACGCTCTCGCTACCGCACCGTCTGGCACTTCGTCTGGCGAACAGGCGACTCGTCTTCGACCGGACGCCCAGTCGCGCGCCGTGACTGGCGCCGGGGCGCGTCGCGCCCCGCATCCGCGTCACGTCCGGCGGTCGCTCGTCAGCGCATGGGGCGAGTGGTCCCAGCCCACTTGATAAACTCTCGCGCTCACCCCTGCTCGGGCGGCTCGTCCTGGAAGGCGACGACGGCCTCCCTGAACTCGTCGGGCACGCGGGTCGCCTCGCCGTCCTCGTCCACCGCGACGTGGACGACGTGGCCCTCGGCGACCACCTCGCCGTCGTCGCGTCGACGGGTCTCGGTCGCGAAGGCGATGCTTGACCGGCCGATACGCTCGACGCGGGCGGCGGTGACGAGGTCGTCCTCGAAGCGTGCCGGCGCGCGGTAGTCGAGGTCCACGTGCGCGACGTGGACGTCCCAGTCGGCGGCGCGGATGGTCGCGTAGTCGTAGTCGATGGCGCGGAAGAAGGCGTTGATGGCCTCATCCTGGAAGGTGACGTACTCGCCGTAGAAGACGACCCCCTGCTGGTCGGTCTCCGCGAAGCGCACGCGGTTCTCGAAGACGTCGTGCATACCGGGGACTGCGAGGCGAGGGAGTTAGCTCTACTCGGTCCCGGTGCTGGTCTCGGCGTCGGCCTCGGTCTCCCCCTCGGTGCTCTCGCCGTCGAGTTCGGTTCGCGGGCCCCATCCCCGAACCGCGTCGATGGCGCGTTCGGAGAACTCCACCTCGCTCAGTTCGTCCGCATCGAGCGCGCGGAGCCACGACTCGCGGACCTCCCACGTTCCGTGGACGACGCCCTCCGAGTTGGTGACGGTCGCGCCGATGTCGTGGTGTTCCCACCCCTCGTAGTCCCGGAGGGCGACGACGACCTGTCCGACCTGCCGCGGGGGGACCCCGCCGGCGGGGACGACCGTCTCGTAGACGAGTTCGAGCGTCCCGTCCACCACCCCGGCGTCGGTCAGGTAGACGTTCTGGCTCATCAGGTTCGTCTCGAGATGGTCGGCGAGCGCCTCGACGTCGAGCCCGGACATACCCGGAGGGAGGGTGGGGTCGGACAAAAGCGTGCGGTCGTCGGGCCCCGGCTACTCCCCGCCGGGGCCGCTGAGGTCGGACAGCCCGGCGAAGTCGTCGTCGGAACCGTCGCCGTCGCTCCCGTCGTCGCCCCTGGCACCGTCCCCCTCGCCCGTGGGCCCGACGTCGCCGGCCGCTTCGCTCTCCACGTCGTCCAGTCCGTACGTCTCTCGGACGGTCCGGGCCAGCAGTCCGCCGCGGTCGAGGGCGATGTAGGCCACGACGAACGGGCGGTCCGCGGGGTCGAGGACGAACAGCTCGTAGGGTGGGTCGGCACCCTCGACGCGGGCGAGCAGGGGGTCGAGGGGTTTCGTGCCGTCGCGGAACTCCTCGAAGAGGTCGCGGCTCCCGGGCTGGTCGGCGAAGACGTAACAGACACCGTTGACGTCACCGTCGGTGCCCCGCGTGAGTCGGGCGTTCATCGCCTCGCCGGCGTACTCGGCCTCGCGCCAGCACTCGACGGCGGCCTCGAAGAGGTTCGTCACGCCGCGGGCGAACGCGAAGCGCGTCCGCTCGACGACCTCGCAGTCGGCGAACCGGGGTCGCTCGCCGCTCCAGTCTATCTCGGCGGCCACGAGGTTGCCCGCCTCGACGGCCGCGACGCGGTCGGCGAGGGCGCCCTCGTACCCCTCGCGGGCCACGTAGGTGGGGTCCGCCGTCTCGGGGTCGAGCAGGAGGAACTCGTCGGCCGCGCGCGTGCTGTCGAGGACGCGGTAGCGTTCCATCGTCCCCACTACCGACCCACGGCCTAACCCGTTGTCGAAACCCGCCACTCCGATCGGCTCATCTGTGTCGAAAATACGCTCGAACGCCGGCCTCGGCTGCTTCGCCCACGAGGCGTCGAATCGAACTGTCCCCCTCGCCCCAGCCGACGGTAGTCGTTCTCCGATCCATAGTTCAGTTCGTCTTCCAGAGTATAAGTACTTTCTCTAATAAAGTACTTTCATTCTAAATCGGCTGACGGGCGAAGTTAACGGCGGTGGCGCCCGTAGCCCGACCTATGCGCGTCGTTTCGCTGTTGCCCTCGGCGACCGAACTCGTCTACGCCCTCGGCATCGAACCGGTGGCCGTCTCCCACGAGTGCGACTACCCGCCGGAGGCGGCGGAGAAACCCGCCGTCAACGCCGCTCGCGTGGACCCCTCGGCGTCGAGCGCCGAAATCGACCGACAGGTCCTCGAAGCCGAACGCGAGGGCGGCGGCGTCTACGAACTGAAACTCGACGTCCTGCAGGCCGCCGACCCGGACCTCGTCGTCACGCAGGGGCTCTGTGACGTCTGTGCCGTCGACGAGGTCCTCGTCCACGACGCCGTCGAGGAACTGGGGCTCGACTGCGAGGTGCTCACCACAGACCCCCACAGCGTCGGCGACGTCCTCGAGGACGTCCGGCGCGTGGGGGAGGCGACGGGCCGCGAGGACCGCGCCGCAGCGCTGGTAGCCGACCTGCAGTCACGCGTCGACGCCGTCCGCGAGACGGCCGCCCGCGCCGAGGAGCGCCCCCGGACGCTCGTACTGGACTGGCTCGACCCCCTCATGACCGCGGGCCACTGGGTTCCCGAGATGGTCGAGTGGGCCGGCGGGGAGCCCCTCCTTCCGGGAGAGGCCTCCACGCCCCGGGAGTGGGAGACGGTTCGTGACACCGACCCGGACGTGCTCGTCGCCGCCCCCTGCGGGTTCGACCTCGAGCAGACCGCCGAGAACCTCGGGGATCTCGTCGACCGGGAGGGGTTCGCGGACCTGCCCGCGGTCCGCGACGGGCACGCCTACGCGATGGACGGCCACCAGTACATGAACCGGCCGGGCGTCCGCATCGTGGACTCGCTGGAGTACCTCGCGGCTCTCATCCACCCCGACCTGTTCGAGACGCCGCCGGCGAGCGCCGCCCGCCCGCTCCCGGCGCTCCGTCGACTGTCCGAAGGTACGCCCTGACCGATGGGGGCAATCGAACTCGCCCGCGACGTGTACGACGCCCTCCTCGCGCACGCTCGCGAGGGTGCGCCCGAGGAGGTGTGTGGCGTCCTCGGCGGCACTCGGGAGGCGGGGGCCTGTCTCGTCGACCGCGCCGAACGGGTCCCGAACACGGCTGCGACCCCCGAGTGGCGCTACGAACTCGACCCCGCCGAGCAGTTGACCGCGATGCGGGCGATAGAGGACGCGGGCGGCGAGGTGGTCGGGTTCTACCACTCCCATCCGGAGGGACCGCGCCGCCCGAGCGCCACCGACGAGGCGCAGGCGACGTGGCCCGGTGCCTCCTACGTCATCGTCTCGCTGGACGGGGAGGGGGAGACGGACCCCGCCGTGGGGAGCTGGCGCTGGACGGGCGAGGATTTCGAGGAGGAGACGGTCCGCGTCGGGTAG
>CAYYSW010000024.1:0-2646 GCA_964474395.1 uncultured Halobacteriales archaeon | reverse complement strand
TCAGTCGGCGTTCACCGAGCAGGTGTCCTCGTAGGTGACGTCGTGGACCGACTCGATGTCGGGGTCCTCGCCGCAGACCGGACAGTCGGGGTTCTTCCGGACCTCGACGGTGTCGAAGGTCATGTCGCCGGCGTCGTAGAGGATGAGCCGGCCGTCCAGCGTCTCGCCGTGGTCCATGGCGAGCTTGACGGCCTCGGTCGCCTGGATGCAGCCGACGGTGCCCGGCAGGACGCCGAGGACGCCCGCCTCGGCGCAGCTGGGCACCGACCCCGCGGGCGGCGCCTCGGGGAACAGACACCGGTAGCAGGGGCCGTCCTCGCGGGCCTCGAAGGTCGTCACCTGCCCCTCGAAGCGGAGGATGGCGCCGTGGGAGAAGGGGACGCCCGCGAGCGTGCAGGCGTCGTTGACGAGGTAGCGCGTGGCGAAGTTGTCCGACCCGTCGACGACGATGTCGTACTCCCCGACGAGGTCCTCGACGTTCTCGCTCGTGATGCGCGTCTCGTGGGGTTCGACACTCACGTCCGGGTTCTGCTCGGCGACGAAGTCCGCCGCCGACTCGACCTTCGACCGGCCGATGTCGCTCTCGCCGTGGATGACCTGTCGCTGGAGGTTCGAGCGCTCGACGACGTCGTCGTCGGCGATGCCGAGGGTGCCGATGCCGGCGGCCGCGAGGTACTGGATGACCGGCGACCCGAGTCCGCCCGCGCCGAGACAGAGCACGCGGGAATCGAGCAGGCGCTGCTGGCCCTCCGGTCCCACCTCGTCCATGATGATGTGCCGCGAGTACCTGTCCAGCTGTTCGGGGTCGAGCGAGAGGCCACTCATGGCCGTGGAAGGGCCGCGGCGGGTATAAGCCCCCGGCTCACCCGCTCAGAACTTCTGGCCCCGTCCGTCGTTCTCCTGTCGGCCCCTGCCGGTGATCGCGAGGACGACGGCAAGGACGACCGGCGAGAGCGCCGCCATCACGGCCGCCGCGAGGATGAGCAGCAGCGAGTCGGTGTCCACGTCCGAGCCCTCGCCACCGCCCGCGCCGCCGGTCCCGTTTCCGGCCGACTGGTTGCCGCCCGCACCGCCGGTCTCGTTGCCGGTGGCGTTCCCCGTCGCAGTGCCGGTCCCGTTGCCGGTCCCCGACTGGTTCCCCGTGGTCGCGTTTCCGGTTGTCGCGTTCCCGCCGGTACCGTTTTCGGTGCTCTGGTTCCCCGCTGTCTGGTTTCCAGTGGTCTGGTTCCCACTCGTCTCGTTGCCCCCGGTCTGGTTGCCGCTGGCGTTGCCCTCCTGTGCGCCGGCCACGCCGGTCGCCGCGGCGGCGGTACCGAGTGCCGCTGCCCCCGCGCCAGCGCTCGTCTTCAGGAACGTTCGCCGGTCGTAGCTATCTCCGGTGTTCACGGTTGTCCGGGTGGTTCTTGCCCCGGTCATATCACCCTTACCGAACTCGTCGGCCGGCCCGAACGGTTAGGTCGCCGTCCACCCATCCGGGGGTATGAAGAAACTGGTCTTCGGCCTGACCCGCCCGGAGGACACCTCCGTCGAGGCGTTCCGGGATTACTGGCTGGAGGAACACGCCCCGATGGCGGCCGACCTGCCCGGACTCCGGCGCTACACCGTCTCCTTTCCCGACGACCCCGACCGCTCGCAGTACGACGGCCTCTCGGAACTCTGGTTCGACGACCGCGAGGCGCTCGACGCCGCCCTCGCGAGCGAGGCCGGCGAGGCCATCGCGCAGGACCTCGCGAACTTCGCGGGCGACGACGACATGCTCCAGCTCGTCGTCGAGGAACACGTCGTCGTGGAGTGAGGCGGCCCGGATTCCGCAAGCGCTTTTCGCGCACCCCGTGCAGGTCGGGCAATGCGCGAGCGCCTGCAGTTCGGTGCCCTCTACCTGACGCGCTTCGCGGCCGGCTTCGGCCTCGCGACACTCGTCACGCTCTTGCCGACCTACATCGAACTCTACCAGCCCTCGGGGCTGGTCATCGGCCTGTTCTACACGGGCTTTACCCTCGCACAGACGCTCGCGGTGATTCCCGTCGCGATAGCCGGCGACCGCTACGACAAACGCCTCGTCATGCTCGCGGGCCTCGCCGTCGGCATCCTGTCGTACGTCGCGTTCGCCCTCGTCGGCGACAGTCTCGGCGTGGTCGTCGCCCGCGCGCTCCAAGGTCTCTCGGCGACGGTGACGGGGATGCTCTCGCTCGCCCTCGTCGGCGAACTGGCCCCGGCGGGGAGCCGCGGCAACCGCATCGGCCGGGCCAACGCCGCTCGCTTCGCCGCGGGCATCGGCGGCGCGCTCTCGGCCGGCTTCCTCTACCAGCAGTACGGCTTCGACGCGGTGTACGCCGTCCTCGTGGCGCTGATGGTCGGGGCGTTCCTCGGCGTCGCCCTCTTCGTGGAGTCCGACGGGACGCGCGTGCGGGGCAACCCCTTCTCCGGGCTGGCGTTCAACGGCCGCCTGCGGACGCTGACGACGTTCCGCGCGCAGTACGCCGTCGCCGTCACGCTCGTCCGCAACTGGGTACCGGTGTTCATGGGGCTGACGGCCGCGCAGAGTGGTCTCGGCCCCGCGACGCTGGCGGTCGCCGTCGTCGTCGTCGCCGAGAAGACGGCCAACATGGTCTGTCAGCCCAACACGGGCGCGCTCTCGGACCGCTT